>DATFIL010000001.1:0-3186 GCA_035270145.1 Desulfobacter sp.
CGGCAATGAAAAAGGCTTCCTGGATGATCTCGGCAAGCTTGGTTGGGTCCTTGACCAGGTAGTTGTGTTTGGTGCAGGGGCGGGTGATGCCCACAATATCTACTTCCTGGAACGCATCGTTACCGATAAGACCTGTGGGTACCTGACCTGTAAAGACCACGATGGGTATGGAATCGCAATGGGCGGATGCAAGTCCTGTTACAGCATTGGTCGCACCGGGCCCCGAGGTTACAAGGGCGACGCCAGTGGTTTGACGCGCCCTTGCATAGGCATCGGCCATGTGGACGGCCCCCTGTTCGTGGCGAACCAGAACATGGCGCAGGTCATCGTGTTTAAGGATTTCATCATGGATATCAATGGTGGCACCGCCGGGATATCCGAAAATAGTGTTAACACCCTGTGCCTTTATCATCTTAATGAGGATTTGGGCCCCTGTGAGTTTCATTATCCGCTCCTTTATTATTTAAATATGGCACCATTGCCGGCAGATGTAACCATCCTGGCATAACGGGCCATATAGCCTTTTTTGATTTTGGGCTCGGGTTTTTTCCAGTCTGCTTTTCGTCGGGCCAGTTCATCTTGGGGCACCAGCAGTTCAATGGCTTTGTTTGGAATATCAATGCGGATTTGATCACCTTCATGAACAAGGGCAATCAGGCCGCCCTGGGCAGCTTCCGGAGATACATGGCCGATGCTGGCGCCCTTGGTGCCACCGGAAAACCGGCCGTCTGTGATCAGGGCACACCGGTCATCAAGCCCCATGCCTGCAATGGCGGATGTCGGGGTGAGCATCTCGCGCATGCCCGGCCCTCCGGCAGGTCCCTCGTAGCGGATTACGATAACATCGCCCGGATTGATTTGTCGTTCCATGATTGCGGCGCTTGCATCTTCTTCGCAATCAAATACCCTTGCAGGCCCCTGGTGGGTCATCATTTCCGGTAGAACCGCAGACTGCTTAACCACACACCCTTCGGTTGCAAGGTTGCCAAACAATACGGCAAGCCCGCCTTCCTTATGATAGGGATCGTTAATCGGCCGGATGACATCCGGATATTTCACCTGAACTTTTTCAAGGTTTTCTTCAATGGTTTTGCCTGTGACCGTCACAAGACTTGTGTCGATCATGTTGTTGTCACTCAGTTCCTTCATCACGGCCTGGATTCCGCCGGCTGCGTCAAGATCTTCGATATGGTCCTTTCCGCCGGGGCTCAGGGAGCATAAATGGGGGGTTTTTTTGCTGACTTCATTAATCAACTCCAGGGGGATATCCACACCGGCTTCGGCAGCCACGGCTTTAAGATGAAGAACCGTATTGGTGGAACAGCCCAATGCCATATCCACGGCCAGGGCATTCATAAAGGCCTGTCGGGTCATGATTTTGTCCGGTGTAATATCGTGAACCACCAAATTCATAATCTGCATACCCGCAGCTTTTGCCAGACGCAGCCGGCTGGACATGGGTGCCGGAATGGTGCCGTTGCCGGGCAGCCCCATGCCGATGGCTTCGGTGAGGCAGTTCATGGAATTGGCCGTGAACATGCCGGCACAGGACCCGCAGGTGGGACAACCGGCATTTTCCATTTCCAACAGTTCTTCTTCGGTCATTTTGCCGCTTTGTACTGCACCCACGGCTTCGAATATGGTAACCAGATCAATTTTTTTTGATCGGTCATGGGGGTGGCGTCCGGCAAGCATGGGTCCGCCGCTGACAAAAATGGAAGGAATATTGAGCCGTGCCGCTGCCATGAGCATACCAGGAACAATTTTATCGCAATTGGGCACCATGACAATACCGTCAAAGGGGTGGGCCGTGGCCGTCACCTCAATGCTGTCGGCAATCAGTTCCCTTGATGCCAATGAATAGTGCATGCCGATATGATTCATGGCAATACCGTCACATACGCCGATGGTGGAAAATTCCATGGGGGTGCCGCCGGCCATGGAGATACCGGTCTTGACGGCTTTGACAATGGAGTCCAAGTGCATGTGTCCCGGAATCAGTTCATTGGCGGAATTGGCAATGCCGATCAAGGGGCGGTTAAGCTCTATATCGGTGTATCCCAGGGCTTTCAGCAGACCCCGGTGGGGTGCCCTTGCCACGCCCTGTGTTGCAATGCGGCTTCTTCTCATTTTCTAAAAAGTCTCCTAAAAGCAAAAAAGCCGTTACCAACCCCCCTTCGGGGCTGGTAACGGCTTTTTCTCATTAATCTTATTTAAGCCACTAATCGCCCCTTCGCCAGGAGGTGACAATAATCACCTCCACGATAATAAGGACCACTAGGCTGTTAATAATATTTGTATTTATCATAATAATTTACTCTTACTTAAAAATATTAACTATATATAAATAACATTAATGTCAAGAAAAAATAAAGCTTTTATCAAATTAAAATTTACATGCCTCTAAGCGCCTGTGTCTGTTCAAAAATAAGGATTTGACATTCAAACAGGCAGACAGTTATATTATTTTTACTCGATCTTCGAGTTTTACATCATAAATATACTAATAAATTTAAATTGATACAAAGTTACATGATCACTGATAAAGACCCATCAATCCGGCTGTCATCCATTATGACAGCAATTATATTCTGCCTGGCAGGAATTGGTCTGTATGCGAAAACCCTTGCCCTGATTGCACCATCAATTGCGACGGTCTGCCTGATATGGGCCGCATATCTTTTTTTAGATGGGCGATCCGTGCGCCGATCCGTAATTCGGGCGCGCAGTATTCTACTGATTTTTACAGCCTATATCACCTGGTTTGCCTGTCTTTCCGGCGGCATTTTCAGTCCCGGTCTTTTTTTTTTAATCATTGTCCCGGCGGGAACCGTTCTATTCGCTGATCTGTCCGGTTTCTTTTTTATTTGCGGTCTTTGTACTGCATTAGTGTCTTTTTTTTATTTTGGTCCTTCCTGGGGCCCGGGTGCATTGAACCTCAATGAATTTCGCCTTGTTTTTTTTATCATCCTGTTTTCCGGTATTGGCGCTGTCCTGTTTTTAGTGCTTAAAAAATTGCAGGCACTTATCAGGGAACAGCAGGCGGCGGTTGAATTTTCCGAAAAAGTTCAGGAAGATGCCAAAAACGCCATCGAGGTTAAGGATAGATTTTTGGCCAACATGAGCCATGAAATAAGAAATCCCATGAACGGGGTTTTGGGTATGCTTCACGTCCTTCTTGACTCT
>DATFIL010000002.1:0-2455 GCA_035270145.1 Desulfobacter sp.
TGGCAATGCCCCATGCTGCATACGGCAATGCCGGCCAGAAAATCGGTATATTCATTACCCTGATCGTCATAAAGTTTGGTACCCTGCCCTTTAACAAAAGGCCGACCCAGGCGCGAATAGGTTTTAAACACATGATCCTGGGTAAGTTCAATGGTCATTTTATATTTTTCCTTATTTTATATCAAATAATTTAACCACGGAAATCACGGAACACACTGAAGATAGACTTCTGTGACTTCTGTGACTTCTGTGGTTAAAATGTTTTTCATAGTTTGTTGTATCCGCTAGAACATGGGGGTTATTTAAAATCACCCGCAAATAACTGTGTGCCGATACCAGAGTCCGTAAACAGCTCAAGCAGAACGGCATGGGCGATTTTCCCGTTAATAATATGGGCTTTTTTAACGCCGGCGTTCAAGGCGGAAAGTCCGCATTCCACCTTTGGAATCATGCCCCCTGAAATCCGGTTATCCCGGATCATCTCCCGGGCCTGGGGTTCATTCACGGATGAGATAAGCGCCTTGTCACTGTCCAGCACCCCGTCCACATCCGTAACAAGAATAAGGCGCTCGGCATTCAGGGCACTGGCAATTCTTGCCGCCACCACATCCGCATTAATATTATAGGTTTCGCCTTTGCTGCCCATCCCCACCGGCGCAATAATGGGGATAAAGCCCTGGGCGCTGAGCGTGTGAATGATTTCAGGATTGATACTGGACACATCCCCCACCATGCCCGGATCAATAATTTCAGGCGGTTTACTCGCATCTTCCTGGTGATAAATGGTCATTTTTTCGGCCAGGATCAATCCGGCATCTTTCCCCGAAAGGCCCACGGCCCGGCCACCTTCCAGGTTAATCCGGGACACCACATCCTTGTTCACCTTACCGCCCAACACCATTTCCACCACATCCATGGTGGCATCGTCCGTGTACCGCATGCCCTTGATAAAGGTAGAGGTGATCCCCATGGTTTTGAGTACCTCATTGATCTGGGGACCGCCGCCATGGACCACCACCGGATTGACCCCGATGGTTTTAAGCAGGCTGATGTCCTTGGAAAAATTGGTCTTCAGGTCTTCATCCACCATGGCGTGTCCGCCATATTTAATCACCACGGTTTTTCCGGAAAACCTGCGGATATAGGGTAAGGCCTCTATCAATATGTCTGCAACAGTATTTTTCATAGAATATACCTGCTTAAGTCCTGGTCTCTGGCAATATCCGACAACTGTCGTTCAACAAAATCAGAATCAATGGAGATGCGCGTCTCCTCGACATCCGGGGCATCAAATAAAATATCTTCAAGCAGGCGCTCCATGAGCGTATGAAGCCGCCTTGCCCCAATATTTTCCATGGATGCATTCACATCAACGGCAATTTGGGCAATTTTTTCCACAGCGCCCTGGGTAAAACTCAAGTGAACCCCGTCGGTGCGCAGCAAAGCAATATACTGCAGCACCAGGGCATTTTTAGGCTCGGTGAGAATCCGGGCAAATTCCGATGCGCCCAACGAGGAGAGTTCCACCCGGATGGGAAAACGACCCTGGAGTTCCGGAATAAGGTCCGAAGGTTTGGACACATGAAAGGCACCCGACGCAATAAACAGGATATGATCTGTTTTCACGGTGCCGTGTTTGGTGGGCACGGAACTGCCCTCCACAATGGGCAGCAGATCCCTTTGCACCCCTTCCTTGGACACTTCCGGCCCATGACTCTTATCTTTGCCCGCAACCTTATCAATCTCGTCGATAAAAATAATGCCGGACTGCTCCACCAGGGTAATGGCATCGTTTTTCACCGCTTCCATATCCACCAGAAGGGCCGCCTCCTCCTGGGCAATCAATGCAAGGGCATCTTTGACCTTTACATTGCGGCTTTTGGTGTTTTTGGGCATGAAATTACCCAGCATATCCTTCATATTGATACCCATCTCCTCCATGCCGGCATTTGAAAAAATTTCCACCATGGGCAAATTTTTTTCCTGGACATCAATATCTATTTTACGGTCATCAAGCTTGCCGTCATCAAGCATTTTACCAAGCTTTTCCCGGGTATGTTCCGCAGGCTTATCATCAGCCGCTTGAGACGCATCATCACTGCTTTTCTGGGAAGGTAAAAGGATATCCAGCACCCGCTCCCGGGCGATTTTTACCGCCTTTTCCTGGACCGCCTCCTGCTGACGGGCTTTGAGCATGTTCACGGTGAGTTCCAGCAGGTCCCGGATCATGGATTCCACGTCCCGGCCCACATACCCCACCTCGGTGAATTTGGATGCCTCCACCTTGTAAAAAGGGGAATCCGTCAAATTGGCAAGGCGGCGGGCAATCTCGGTTTTGCCCACCCCCGTGGGACCGATGAGGATGATATTTTTAGGTGCAATCTCTTCCTGGAGATCCGGTTCCAGCTGCCGTCTGCGCCATCGGTTTCTTAAGGCTACAGCGACTGATTTTTTG
>DATFIL010000003.1:0-3476 GCA_035270145.1 Desulfobacter sp.
TTCCTGGAACAACTGGTTGAAAATCCGGCGGAATATCTGCCGGCCAGCGAACCTGAAATGGCACCCGCTGTTGAGATTGACCTGAACCGTCCCATGGATGAAGTTCGGGCAGAACTGACCAAATATCCGGTATCCACCCGACTCTCTTTGACCGGTAAAATCATTGTGGCCAGAGACATTGCCCATGCCAAGTTCATGGAACGGCTTGAAGCGGGCGAAGGACTGCCCGATTACATCAAAAATCACATCATCTATTATGCCGGTCCGGCAAAAACGCCCGAAGGCGAAGCTTCTGGATCATTCGGGCCCACCACCGCCGGCCGCATGGATCCCTATGTACCTATTTTCCAGAAAGAAGGGGGTTCCATGATCATGCTGGCCAAGGGCAACCGGTCCCAGGTCGTTACTGATGCATGCAAGACCTATGGTGGTTTTTATCTAGGCTCCCCTGGCGGTCCGGCCGCACGTCTGGGCAAGGATTTTATTAAAAAGGTCGAGTTGGTTGAATATGAAGAACTGGGCATGGAAGCCGTGTGGATGATCACGGTGGAAAATTTCCCTGCGTTTATCATTGTTGATGATAAGGGTAATGATTTTTTTGAAGGCCTGGTATAAATATTGATCTAATATTCGATCTGTTTTTGTAGAAAAACGTTTGTTTTTCTATGGCTCTAAACAGGACAGGAAGGGGTACCGAATCTATTTACGGAGCCTGTCTGTCCTGTTTTTATCTCTGGACAGGAGGGTTCTATGGAAGTCATTTTATTGATGGCGTCAACCGTGGACGGTAAGATCGCAAAGGATTCCAGCCAGGTTGTGGACTGGACCGGTAAAGCCGATAAAAAATATTATGTGGAAGTGACCAAAAAGGCAGGTGTCATGATCATGGGATCAAAAACCTATGATACCATTGGCAAACCTCTGCCGGGTCGACTTAATGTTGTCATGACCCGGGATAAATCCAGGCAAAGTGATCAGGACAACCTGATATTTACCGATCTTTCGCCGGTCAAGATTCTTGAAGACCTTGAGCTTAAAGGGTACACCAGTGTTGCTTTAGTTGGCGGCGCTTCCATCAATACGTTGTTTATCCGGGACAACCTGATCACCCAGATACACCTGACCTTGGTGCCCCGGCTGTTCGGCTCGGGGCTGTCCTTATTTGCTCCTCCCCTTGACCTTGACCTTGGCCTGTCGTTGGCGTCCACTAAAGATCTCGGAGACGGGCATATTTTGCTCATTTATAATGTGGTAAATCATGAAAAACAGTAATATTGCACATAAGAAAAAAAATTTCGTTGTCCGTTTTTTTGAATGGGTCGCAAAGGGGACCCAAAAGGCCGATCAACAGGGCCGTGGTCCCTGCAAATCCTGAGGCCCGAAAAAATGATTGGCCCGTGAGGCCGACAATCCTTACCTTGTTTATCAAAAGGAGTGTTCATTATGTACAAAAAACAAAGAATCCGGGTTGCCCCCATCTGTTGCCTGTTTGCTTTCCTGTGTGTTTTACTGGTGTGGGCTTTACCCGTTGGTGCCGCTGCCAAGGAAAATAGCTTTAAACTGGATCAATTCATTGATCCCGAGACCTGTGGGGGATGCCACGATGAGATTATGGCCCAGTGGGAGGGTTCCCTGCACAACCTTTCCCATAAAGACCCGATTTATGTCCGGGTGGCAAAATTTTTTCGCGAGGGTCTGACGGATGCCGGTCACATTGAGGAGGCCGAATCCTGCGTGAAGTGTCATACCCCTGTGGGATTTGTTACCGGTTTTCCGACAAAAGTGTCCGATGATCTTTCCAAAACCCCGGATATCCCTGCCCAGGGCATCCAGTGCGACTATTGCCACGTGGCTGTAGATGTCAGCCGGATGTACAATAACGGACTGGTTTTATCCCCGGGGCAGGGTGAGTATGATCCCGGTATCAAGTATGGCCCCTTTGACGATTCTGAACCTGAATTCCACGATGCCGCGTTCTCAAAACTGCATACGGATTCAAAAATCTGCGGTACCTGCCACGATGTCAAGCATGTGGCCTTTGGCACCGACCTTGAAACAACATACACGGAATGGAAAAACAGTCCGTATAACAGCGATGATCCTGAAAAGCATGTGTCCTGCCAGGGGTGCCACATGTACCAACGGCCTGGTGTACCGGCTACCGGATCGACGCCTCGGCCTAAGAATCCGGGCAGCGCTGCGGCAGGTGCAAAGCAGCGGCCCCATATCTTCACCCACAATTTTGTGGGCGCCAATTCCGGTGTGCCGGCAATGTTTAATGCCGATGATAAATCCGCCATGGCTGTGGAACGTTTGAAACACGCGGCAGATATTTTTCTGGTCATGACAGATGCCCACACTGCCCGGGTCGTTGTCACCAATACCGGTGCCGGCCACAGTCTGCCCACAGGGTTAGGGGATCTGCGCCAGGTATGGATTGAAGTTACCTTAACGGACAGTGACGGAAAAACCGTTTTCCAGACCGGTGTTCTCGATAATAACAATGAACTGCCGGAAAACACGGAGATGTTTAAAGTCACGCTTGGGGACGGCCTTGGTAACCCGGTCATTAATATGGCCAAAGCAAAGGAAATTTTGTCCGACACCCGGATTCCTGTGGGCAAAAGTGCGGCCCGTCTATTTAACTTGAAAGCCACACCCCAAAAAGGATACACACTGACCGCACGGCTGCTGTATCGGTCCATGCCGCAGAAAATTCTTAATCAGTTGCCCGGACCGGCATTAGGGCCGTTGCCTGTGGTGGAGATGGCTGCGGTACAGAAAATCTTTTAATAAATTACAATGCATTTGTTCGATATTATTGTCATAGCTGTTGGGCTGGCCATGGATGCCTCGGCCGTGTCCATGGCGGCTGCGGCCTGTGGGTATGCAAAAGACCGGCGGGCCGTATTTCGTCTGGCCTTTCACTTTGGTCTGTTCCAGTTCATGATGCCGGTGGTCGGGTGGCTTCTGGGAACCGGATTTGTTTCATATGTCCGGGCCGTGGACCACTGGATCGCCTTTGGTCTTCTGGCCTTTGTGGGCGGGCGCATGGTCCGGGAGGGGATTGCCGACACCGGCGACTGCCTTCACAGAGATCCCTCCAAAGGCCTGACCATGGTTATGCTCAGTTTTGCCACCAGCATTGATGCCCTGGCCATCGGCCTGGGGCTGGCCGTGATGGATGTTAATATCTGGTACCCTTCAGTGCTTATTGGGATTATTACCTGCGCCATGTCCGTGGCCGCCATAGGCATTGGGAAACGGGTAGGCGCAGCGTTGGGCAGTCGGATGGAAATTGTTGGTGGAATAATATTAATAGGGCTGGGTTTAAAAATTCTGATCCCTGCACTTTTTTACGGTGCCTGATTTAAAAATATGAAAACAACCCATAAACACTATATCTGCAATGCCGCAAAAATGGCAGCGGTGGCTGACCGCAGTGTCAATCTTGTGGTGACATCGCCGCCTTATCC
>DATFIL010000004.1:0-8864 GCA_035270145.1 Desulfobacter sp.
AGCTTAAAAAAATTTAAAATTGAAATTCACGACTCACGAGAAAATAAGATAAAAGCAATCAGAAGAATATTTACGGGGTTGATCATAACTTCAGGCACGTTGCACTAATCTTTTCAGGTATGAAAAATAACGTTGGAATTACAAAAAATGGGCGAAACAATGATCAAGGCCAAAAATGTAATTTGGCGAGGGTATTAAAAATGTTTCAATTTTTAAAAAAATTAGACAAAGACCTCCAAAAGGCCCTGATAACCCAACTGCGCAATCTGTGGACACACACCTCCACAGCGATTGAGGGCAATTCCCTGACCCTGGGGGAAACCGCCTTTGTTCTTGAAGAGGGATTGACCATCTCGGGCAAACCCCTCAAAGACCATGAGGAGGTGGTGGGACACGCCAGGGCCATTGATCTTGTCTATGGCCTGATGGGCCAGGGAACACCACTTAATGAAGAGGCGCTGGTCAGCCTTCACAAAGCAGTTCAGACACATGTTGTCCTTGATGTTTATAAACCTGTGGGGGGCTGGAAAAAAGAGCCCAATTCAACGGTTGGGGTGATCGATGAAAAGCAGGTAGTTTTTGAATATGCTCCACCCAAAGATGTACCGTCTCTTATGAAACAATGGTTTAAGCTGTCTCATGAGCTTATGGCGTCAGCTGTGCCTGGGGATAAAGAAAAGGCGTTGCAAGCCTATGTTTCACTTCATGTCTCCTTTGTTCGTATCCACCCCTTTTTTGATGGAAACGGCAGAATGGCAAGACTTATTGCCAACCTGCCGATATTAAAGGCCGGTCTGCCGCCGGTCATTGTGCCAAGGGAACAGCGCAAAGCATATATTGACACCCTGTCCCAATACCATTATGCCGTGGGCCAGATTAAAAAGGGAAAAGAACTGCTACCGGAACCGGAGGCAATAAAACCCTTTGCCGCTTTTTGTGAGCAGGCGTGGAATGCATCCATGGACCTTGTGGATGAAATTCATAAAACACAGCAGAATCGGATTGGGGAATGATAGGATTTATATTTTCATTGCGACCCAGGGCACATATTTCAATATGCACCCTGAATCGCGTCTTGACGGGTCGTTTTCTTTAACCTTCAAACTGAAGATTCATTTACTGTGCTCATGAAGGGCCGTTGGGAAAAGACGTTGCGCAGGAGCCGATACTGGCGCCCATAAAGGTGGATGCGCTCATATTTTTCTTTACATCCTTGCTTTTGCATTCAGGACAAGTGATCCCCTTTTCATTACCTGACAAGACAACTCTCTCAAACTCTTTACCACATTTTTTACACGTATATTCGTAAATAGGCATGGATAAAACTCCCTCATAGATAAAATAATAATCCAAAGTATTCCTTTGAATTAATATAAGTCCTTCGTGCTGTTGATCAATAATAACAGGAAAAAAAACGGAAGCATATTGAAATATGTGTCCTTTAGCGTAACTGAGAGCGGCTTAAAAGATAAGGGCCATGGGCCTAACCTTTTACGATTTTTAAGAACTGTTCCCTGAAAAGTTCTGCCCCACCCATTGCAGGATGTCTGACTTTCTCTGTTTTTATGCCTATTGTTCTAAGACAGGCTTCGGCTTTATTGCCGAGAGCGATAATTTTCTTGAAATCAAATGCCTGTAAAAGTGCTTCCAGAACCGGCGCCCCTTCTATCATCTCATTATTGGTCGGCGTCCTGTTGGACAACAAGCCTTTTGAATTTTTGTATGGATGCCAGGGAAAGGCATTCCAGAGAACAAAATTCCTTGTGTTTAATCCCTCATGAATCAACTTTGCCCAGACAATTGTTGCCGTTGGTTCGTTGAAACCATCCTTATGTTTCTTCTGGTTGCTTGTCCTGTAAAGTTGTGAGCGGCATACATGATCAGGCACGATCCCCTGATCCGTCTTATGACCAAGGATAATCCTTTCCGAGGTCATGGGAATGCCTGTAAAATGGCCGCCTTGATATCCCAAAGCCTCTGCCAGAAGTAAGTATTCAGCATTGGTGCGTTCTTCCAGATAACATCTCAGGTTGAACATTCTTTTCCCGGGAGAGGTGTTATCCATGTCATTTTCTTTATCAACCTCAAACCATGGATTGAAAACCTGTTTCGCTTCAGGCTTATACAACAGCTTAAAAAAATTGTTGATCATTTCCAATTTTTCCAATTACTCTAAAGACCTAAAATTGATAGGGAGCGGTCTTAAATAACTTGTTCATTTTGCTATATCCGGGAGCGCGGGCATCCCGCCCGCATGTCCGCAAGTATTGTAAATATGCGGAAGTTCCGGGACAGTATATAAAATTTTCGAAACCTAAATGCAAGCAAGGCAAAAAAAACATTTTACATTGAACATAATGTATCGGTGGCTTAAAACGCCTTGCATTATCCATCTAAAATAATACATCTTGGTATGTATTATTTATGCATATATCAGGAGGGCAGGAAAAAATGAGAATCACATTGAACATCGAAGATGATCTTGTTGAGAGAGCATCTAAACTTACTGGAATAAAAGAAAAAACATCTCTTGTTCGTAAAGGGCTTGAAACCCTTATCAGCATAGAAAGCAGTAAGCGTTTGGCTGCGCTTGGGGGAAGCGAGAAAAAAATCCGGATGCCAAGGCGACGAAGATCGGAATCATAAAAATGATTCTTGCCGACACAAATGTCTGGATCAAACATTTCAGAGAATCTGATGCTGAACTCATTTCTCAATTAAATATCGGCTTTGTTGCATGCCATCCATTTATTATCGGAGAGTTAGCCTGTGGCAACTTGAGCAATCGAGCGGTAGCGCTTGGTGTTGCGTACCCAAGGAGCTAACCGGCTCTTTCAGCAGAGCGCAAACAGCCGTACCCGCTGAAGAGCAGCGTTAGCAGGGCAAACGCATTAAATTTTTGGCGGGCGGGACGCCCGCGCTCCCGGATATAAAAAATGAATAAATTATTTAATCTTTATACGCGATGATCAAGTTATAAAATCTGGCTCAGGAACAGCTTAGCACGGTCATTTTCAGTATGATCAAAAAATTCATCCGGTGTTCCCTGTTCAACAATGGCACCGTGATCCATGAAAATGATTCTGTCTGCCACTTCTCTTGCAAACCCCATTTCGTGGCTGACAACAATCATTGTCATCCCTTCTTTGGCAAGTTTGGTCATAACATCTAGAACTTCACCGATCATTTCAGGGTCAAGGGCTGAGGTCGGTTCATCAAAGAGCATTACTTTCGGGGTCATGGCAAGGGCTCTTGCAATGGCAACCCTTTGCTGCTGACCGCCGGAAAGTTTACCGGGATATTGACCTGCTTTTTCAAAAATACCGACTTTTTCAAGCAGTTTTTTTGAAATCCCGGTTGCTTCTTCAACGGTTCGTTTTCTGACAACAGTCTGGGCAAGGTTCAGGTTTTCCATGACCGTTTTATGGGGGAAGACGTTAAAAGACTGGAATACCATTCCGACTTCTTCACGAACCGTGTTGATATTGGTTGCTTCATCGTAAATATCAACACCATCAATGATAATTTTACCGGCATCAATCGTTTCAAGCTGGTTTATTGATCTCAAAAGTGTACTTTTACCGGAGCCGCTCGGCCCGATGATAACAACGGTTTCACCATCATGAATGTCAAGTGAAACGCTGTCGAGAGCTTTTAATTCGCCGTAGAATTTACTGACATTTTCTATATGTACAAGGGTTTTGCTATCCATCGTCACTTATCTTATCCTCCATAATGGCCACAAGTTTTGACAAGATCAATGTGATTACAAGGTAGATAAGGGCTACCATTGTATATGTTTCAAAATAATCAAAGGATTCGGACGCATATTCTCTGCCCCGCCTTAAAAGATCTGAGACTGCAAGAATTGAAACAAGTGAGGAATCCTTTAAAAGGGCGATAAATTCATTTCCAACAGGGGGCAATATGGTTTTTATTGCCTGTGGCAGGATAACGTGTTTTGTTGTCTGTGACGAAGTCATCCCAAGCGATCTGGCTGCTTCTGTCTGGCCTTTTGGAATGGCGTCGATACCAGCCCTGAAAATTTCTGCCATATAGGCGCCGTAACAGATCGACATGGCAATAATTGCGCAGAGTTCAGCAGGAAGTTGAACAAATTTTCCCAATGCAAAGTAGATGTAAAAAAGCTGAACCAGAAGCGGAATGCCCCTGATAACTTCAACATAAAGGGAAGCAATTCCATTGATGAAAATATTTTGGGAAATTCTTCCAAGCCCTGCAATCAGACCAAATACCAGCGATAAAAAAATTGATGCTATGGTTACTTTGAATGTTACATAAATCCCATCCGGTAGAAATTTTAATATGGCAAGATACGGTTCAGGTTTAAAATAGACGAGGGCGGCAATAATTGATATGGCACCGATAAAGGTCACCCGCCAGGCAGTGAACAATCCGATATCATCTTTTTTTGGAATTGCCCCACCTTCAGACGTTTCTATTTTTTTTGGATTTTCAGCACTACCAGACATTGGCATTTTTTCTTTCCTTGTCTAAGGGCCATGGCTATTGAACTTTTTACTCGATCATCAAGTTTTACGACGCCATTTAAAAAAGCCTGAGAGCCTGTTTTAAAATTAAATTATTTCAGCCACTTTTTCTCAAGCTGCTTGTCGATACCTTTAGCCTGTACAGCCTTGATTCCTTTGTTGATCAGGTCAAGAAGCGCTTTGTTTCCTTTTTTGACAACGATGCCGTAACTTTCTTCTGTAAAAGATTTACCGGCAATTTTAAATTTACCTTTGTAATTTGCTTTCTGAAGTGCATAATTGGCAGCGATTGGTGTATCACAAACAACGCCATCAATTCTTCCTGCTGCCATGTCCTCAAAAGTAAGACCGATTTCATCATAAGATTTCAGCTCAACGCCTTTCACTTTCTTGATTTCCATTGCGCCGGTTGTACCAATCTGGGCACCTAATGTTTTACCCTTAAAATCTGCAATGACTTTTGCAGAAGACGCAACAGGGACAACAAGTACCTGACCTGCATTTACATACGGTATTGAAAAATCCATTGCTTTTTTGCGTTTGTCGGTAATCGTTACTGAAGAGATAATTGCATCGTATTTGCCGGTTTCTATACCAGCAAAAATTCCATCCCATGCCGTGTTTTTGATGATGGCCTTAAATCCTGCTTCCTTAGCAACAGCATTCATGTAATCAATATTGAAACCTACAAGATTTTTATTCTCATCAATCATTTCCATTGGCGGCCAGGTTGCGTCCGATGCAACGGTAATAACTCTTTCAGTTTCAACGGCCAAAGCACTTCCAGGCATTGCCATCAAAGACATTGAGCAGATAGCGAACATTACTGTAATCAATTTAAATAGTTTCATAATACTCTCCTGTATAAGTTAAGTTCAAACTTGATGATCGAGTGATATTTACGCATTAGACTTTTTGAAGTCAAACAAAAAAAGTGACAATGCTTTTTTTATTTGCCTTTGTTTTTGAATTATGGTTAATAATCCAGCCTGATTTTTGATGACGCTGAGACAATTTTAGAGTACGTTTTGTGTCATGTCATAAAAAAATGATGGTTTGACACACGCCGACAGAGCACAACGTTTAAAACAAGTGATGATTTTATGATGCTTCAAAATAAAAAATTAAAAATCGCAGGAGCCTATATTCTTCTGATTTTAACAACATTTTTCTGGGGCGTTACCTTTGTTATTGTTAAAGATGCGGTTAACCAGGTAGACGTATTTGTTTTTCTTGCCCAAAGATTTATTGCAGCTTCATTTATTCTCCTGCTCCTGTGGCCATTTTTGAAACGGCCCATAAACTGCGGAACCATTTTGAGGGGTAGCGTCTTAGGGGTAATGCTTTTCGGCGGTTTTGCCCTGCAAACGTTGGCGCTTTTATATACTTCGGCATCAAATACGGCTTTTTTAACCGGGTTGAATGTTATTTTTGTTCCCCTTTTATATGCTGTTATTTTTAAAAAAGCGATCGCTGCAAAATCTCTTGCCGGTGCCGTGCTCGCCTTTACCGGGCTTTATGTTTTATGTTCAACAGGAACAAACTGGTCTTTTAATAAAGGCGATCTCCTGGGTTTTGCCTGTTCGATCTGCATTGCGATTCATATTATATATACTGGAAAATATGCCTGGGAATATGATGTATACTGGCTGACAACGATTCAGATAGGTGTGATTGGTCTGCTGAGTCTACTCATCGCATATTTTACAGGGTATGATGCACTTGTCTGGTATCCTGAAATCCGTGATGCCCTTATTATCTGCGTGTTTTTTGCAACGATATTTGCATATCTGGTTCAAACACGTATGCAGCAATTTATCAGTCCCTCCTCAACAGCCCTGATATTCTGTCTCGAACCTGTTTTTGCAGCGGTTTGTGCCTATTTTCTGATTGATGAAAATATTGGCGTAAACGGTCTGATCGGTGCGGGTCTGATTCTTTTTGGGATGATTCTTTCGGAAATTAAACTTAAAAAAAGAGCGCGGTTTTGAATTACCTGAAGTGTCGCTACCAGAAAGCGGAAGTCGGTAAACAAAAAAAAGCTGCCGGTAAAAATACCGGCAGCAAGAGAAAAAAAAATCAAATAATGCCTGCCAGTTCATGTTTCAGAGAACGGCCCATCAAGCGTTCGACAGTGCTTTCCACAGGGGTGTTCTCAAACAGGACAGAATAGACTTCAGCACAGATGGGTAAATCGACATTGAGTTTTTTTGACATGTTATAAATGGAGCGGGTCGTCTTGACACCTTCGGCCACCATACGCATTTCCGAAATAATATCATCCAGGCACTTGCCCTGCCCGATCTGTTTGCCGACTGTATAATTTCTGCTCAGAAACCCTGTGCAGGTCAACAACAGATCTCCGACACCGGCCAAACCGGAAAGGGTTAAGGGATCTGCACCCAGGCGGATACCCAAACGGTTCATCTCCGTCAGGCCGCGGGTGATCAGAGCAGCCCTGGGATTAAGTCCCATATTCATTCCGTCACAAACCCCTGCGGCAATGGCGATCACATTTTTCATGGCCCCGCCGATCTGGGTGCCTACAATATCATGGTTAACGTAGACCCGGAAATTGGGTGTAGAAAACACGTTCTGGATAAATTCGGCTACTTCGTTTTTCAGTGCGGCCGCAGCCACCAGGGTTGGTACGTCGGCAGCCACTTCCTTGGCAAAACTTGGGCCTGATAACACGCCGAAATTGTGGTCGGGCAGAAAATCAATAATTTCGGACAGGATATCGGTCATGGTCATGTGGGTTTTATTTTCAATACCCTTGGAGGCACTGACCAGAATAGTGCCCGGAGAAACAAAGGGTTTCATCTGTGTGGCCACGGCGCGCATGCAATGGGAAGGCACCACCATAAGCACAAGATCTTTTCCGGACACTGCCTTTTCAATGTCATTGGTGGGTATAAGCCCCGGGGGCAGACTGAACCCGGGCAAAAAACTTCTGTTTTCCCGGTAAAGGGTAATTTCCTCTTTTACCTCGGTTTCAAACGCCCAATGATCCAGGGTGAACCCTTTATCCGCAAGCAGTTTAGCCAATGCTGTTCCCCAGGCACCTGCCCCGACAACGCCGATTTTTGCATTCATGATATCCATAGACGGTTTTATTCCTGCCCGCTCCGGTAACATTTTCCGGGCGGACTATTGATGTGTTAAAATTAGGTTAGCTGTTATATATTAATTTCCATAGCGATTCAACTCTATATTATTTCTGCTTTACTGCATGCCACCCACCCCACCTTATCCTTGGCAAAACGGATTTTCATGTAATTGTCTTTTTTTTTCAGCACCCGGACCCGTGTACCGGCATGCAGGTCAAACAAGAGGGTGGCGTTATCCATGGTTCCGGAACGTACACCAGCCTGTTCTGCAAGAATAACGGCTTTTACATCCGAATTAATCCGGTTGTATTCAAGACCGGCAGCCAGGGTTGTACCGGCAAAAAGCAGGAAAATAAAAATGCCGATGCCCGAAAAAACATGTCTGTTCCTGGCCTTTTGAACCGTTGCCCAGATAAAAAAGCAAAAAGAGAGTGTGATTGAGGCATATTGAAGCCATTGCAAAGAAACCAGGCCCTGCCAGAAATAAAGAATATTGGAAAAGAAAAATTTAGGTTCTTTTTTATCTTTTAAAAGGCTTTGGGCATAGGCCAGATTAAACTTTAAATCCGGATCTGACGGTGCAAGTTTCCTTGCCCGCTCATACCAGAGTATGGCCCGGCCTATATCCTGGCTTTTTAAATATGCATTACCGGTATTGTAGAAAAGATCCGGATTATTCACGCGGGTTTTGGCAATGGACTCAAATTGCGCCGCAGCAGCAGCGTAATCCCCGGCCTTATAGGCACGCACCGCATCCACAAACACACCCGCCTTGTCTTTTTCGGCGTGAACGTGTTTTGAAAGACCGGAATCAGCGGTATCCTGGGCGGCCATACCCGTACCCCGAAACATAAACAGGGATACTCCCACACAGACCACAACCATAAGCGTACGGATCAAGGATGAAACCTGATCCAGGCAGCTTCGTGCGGTGTTCTCATCCATGGGGTTTCCCCCAAAACGGGCCGCATCCATGGTATCCATCAACTGGGTGACCTTGTTTACGGTTTCCTGATCCCGGCCACTGTGGGACAGAATCTGACGGGCCTCATCCCGGGTCAGGCTTTCACCCCCCTTGCCACCCCGGGCCAGGACAGCATAGGTTAGCGCTGAAGACAGACCTGGCAGAAATCCAGGATCGTCAGGTGAGGTTTTACGCGCTTTTTTTAAATATTCCCCTGCTCTTTTACGGTATTGTTCTTTAAGGGATTTTTCCCTGGCGCCAAAGCGCATGGCCGTGCTT
>DATFIL010000005.1:0-3379 GCA_035270145.1 Desulfobacter sp.
AACGGTCTATCCCAGCGTATTGCCTTATCTGTCAAATTAATTTATCCTTAACTTTCGTTTTTTTTATTTGCCTTCTATCCTACATTTCGCTTGTCTCTATAAGTATGTTAATTTATGAGAAATAAAATTTTGCATTCTCACTTAATCTTAACTCCGCTATCAATAAATTCAGATGGTTATGAATTAAAGAGCAAAATGTAGGTTCTATAATACCCCAATGACTAAAATACCACACAACATCGAAACACTTGTGTTCACAGATCTTGACGGCACACTTCTGGATCATGACACCTACGGTTTTGAAGCGGCATTGCCGGCGCTGACCATGCTTGCCCAAAAACAGATCCCCGTCATCCTTAATTCCAGCAAAACCCTGGCTGAAATACTTAAGATTCGCAGCGCCCTTGGCAATTGTCACCCTTTTATTGCAGAAAACGGCTCTGTGGTGGTGGTGCCGGAACAGACATTTCCCGGTCTTGCCCGCAAAGATCCTTTATTTCAGCCCCGATCCGGACTTCTGGTCAAACGGCTTGGGGGCGACAGAAAAACAGTTTTAAACATATTAAACCGATTGCGGCGGACACATGGTTTTGCCTTTGAAGGCTTTGCAGATATGAATCCTGGCCGGCTTTGCCGGGTAACAGGGCTGACGGAAAATCAGGCCATACAAGCTGGGCAACGTCTGAGCACCGAACCCGTTCTCTGGCAGGACACCCCCGAACAGTGGGAGGCGTTTACCGGACACCTTGCAGACGCGGGCCTTGGCTGGGTCCAGGGGGGACGGTTTATCTCCATATCCCGGCCCTTTGATAAAAAGGATGGGGTGGCCTGTCTGCTGGATCTTTATACCGAGGTCATGGGCACCGCCCCTTTCACCATTGGTCTTGGAGACAGCCCCAATGACCAGGCCATGCTTGATATGATGGATATTGCGGTTGTGATCTGTTCGGCCCGCTGTGATCAGATTAAACTGAACCGGCCCCAAACCATTATCCGCACGAGGGCCAGGGGCCCTGAAGGGTGGCAGGAAGCATTCAACTCCATTAACTTAACGTAATTAAGGAGGCATTAATACATGGGCGATTTTCATCAAAACGGTATTATCACCATATTGCACAACCTCTCCCGGCAGCCGGCAGATGTTCTTGAATCCCAGCTCAATGAATTTTCAAAAAAACGGCCCCTGGGCCTGATACTGCCCTCTCTTTTTTCAGAACTTGAGGGGCCTGCCCTGACCCATATTGTGGAAGAAATTGCCAAGGTCACTTATCTGGATCAAATTGTTATCGGTCTGGACCGGGCCACCGAAGACCAGTACCGGCATGCATTAAATTTTTTTTCCAGCCTCCCCCAGCACCACCGCGTCCTTTGGAACGACGGGCCGCGGTTACGGGCCATTGACAAAAAACTGGCACAGATGACTCTGGCACCCTCGGAAGCAGGCAAGGGCAGAAACGTCTGGTACTGTTTTGGATATGTGCTGGCTTCCGGGCTGGTAGATGCTGTGGCATTGCATGACTGCGACATTTTAACCTATGAGCGCTCCCTTCTGGCCCGGCTGATATATCCTGTGGCCCATCCCGACTTTACCTATAAATTCTGCAAAGGGTATTATGCGCGGTTCACCGAGTCCAAGGTCAATGGCCGGGTGAGCCGGCTTCTGGTATCGCCCCTGTTATCCGCTTTGAAAAAAATCTGTTCATCCTCCGAATCCCTGGATTATCTGGAAAGCTTCAGATATCCTCTGGCCGGTGAATTTTCCATGGACACCGATGTACTTAAAGACTTACGGATGCCCACGGACTGGGGGCTTGAGGTCGGTATTTTGTACGAAATGAAACGAAATTACAGTCTTAACCGGATCTGCCAGGTGGACATTGCCGACACCTATGATCACAAGCACCAGCCATTAAGCCTTAAAGATGTGGATGCAGGGCTCTCCAAAATGAGCATTGACATTGCCAAAGCCATCTTTAAAAAACTGGCCACAGAAGGGGAGGTTTTTACCGCTGAAACCTTCCGGACCATTAAGGCCACCTATTACCGCAAGGCCCTTGATTTTGTGGAAATATACCACAATGACGCATTAATGAACGGGCTGAACCTGGACCGCCACAAGGAAGAACAGGCCGTGGAGCTGTTTGCTGAAAATATCCTGGCCGCCGGGAATAATTTCCTTGAAGGGCCCCATACAACGCCGTTTATCCCGGCCTGGAACCGAGTAAAATCCGCTTTTGCCGACATTATGGATGACTTAAAAGACGCGGTTGAGAAAGACCATGAACAATACCACCCTTAAGGCACCAGCCTGCCTGTTTGACAAAGTCAAGGCTCACCTTGAAATCATTTATCCCGGACTGGATGCAGATACCCTGGCCCGGAAAGCCATTACCGTTTTCGAACCTATGCATGAGTCCCTGGATGACAGCAGCTGTGTTTCAGCCATCCCCCTGTGGTCTGAAAAGGACATTGCCCTGATCACTTACGGCAATTCGCTTGTGGAAGACGAGAAGCGGCCCTTAAGAACCCTTGACCGGTTTCTAAAAGAATTTACCCATGACCGGTTCTCCATTGTCCATATCCTGCCCTTTTTTCCCTATTCTTCGGATGACGGGTTTGCGGTCATGGATTATTACACGGTGAACCCGAGCCTGGGAGACTGGGCGGATATCCGGAAAATTTCCGATCGTTGCCGGCTTATGGCCGATCTTGTGGTCAATCATACCTCATCCCGGAGCAGTTGGTTTGAAAATTTCAAAAAAGGGCGCCATCCGGGAAAGGATTATTATGTGACCGTGGAACCGGAATGTGATCTATCCCAGGTGATTCGCCCCCGGACAACGCCCTTGTTGCGGGAGGTGGCCACACCGGATGGACCCCGTTACGTCTGGTGCACATTCAGCCATGATCAGGTGGACCTGGATTTTAAAAACCCGGAGGTCCTCATGGAATTTTTATCCATTATCCGCCATTACCTGGATAACGGGGTACAGGTATTCCGGCTGGATGCTGTGGCGTTTCTATGGAAGGAGGCCTGCACCACCTGTCTGCACCTGGGCCAGACCCATAAAATTATCAAACTCATGCGCACCCTGATCCAGGCCCACGACCCCAGGGCCATCATTATCACGGAAACCAATGTGCCGGCCCGGGAAAACCTGTCCTATTTCGGCATAGGCGACGAAGCCCAGATGATTTACAATTTTCCGTTACCTCCGTTTCTGCTCAACACCATGGTCACAGGCAACAGCAAAGGGATTACAGACTGGTTGAAAACCATGCCCGATACCATGGAAAGCACCACTTACCTGAATTTTATCGCTTCCCACGACGGCATTGGGTTGCGGCCGGTGGAAGACTATTTTTCCCGCCAGGAGAT
>DATFIL010000006.1:0-3616 GCA_035270145.1 Desulfobacter sp.
GCCTACACAGCCAAGGCCCGTTAAAAGAATGGTACCCCCGGCAGGAATTGAACCTGCGCTCAAGGATTAGGAATCCTATGCTCTATCCACTGAGCTACGGGGGCACATGTTTGTTAATTCGAGCTATAAGTATCATAAACCAGCCTTTTAGACAATACTCAAGCCTCCAAATAATGAGAAATCTGGATATATTCGAAATTTATTATATAAGCAAGTCATAAATTAATCCGGATGTGATTTTTGTATTTTAATTTACCATGCTCCATTTTTTTTCTTGCAAGTTTAAGCTAAACAAGGATATCCTGTTATTATATTGTTAGTTGTGCAAAACAGGAGTTAAATAGATAACAATAAAGATATTTAAAAAGGATATTTAAAATGGAAAGGATGTTTAATACATTTAACCTAGGCAATCTGAAGCTATTGAACCGATTCGTATTCCCCCCCATCAAGATCGGAGCCGGCAATCCCGATGGTGCCGTGACAGACCAACAATTGATTTTTTACCGGCAGATCGCACGACGTGGTCCTGCAATTGTTATCATTGAGCCTGTTTCGGTCACTGCCAACGGCAGGGAACACCCCAAACAGCCGTTTGTTCACTTACCGCAGAGTGCTTCGGAACTGCGAAAGATTGTAGATGTCATACATGAGGAGAATCGCCTTGCCTGTCTTCATTTGAATCATGCCGGCGCCGGCGCCCTTCCCAAAATAATCGGCGGCCAGCCAAAGGCGCCTTCCGTGATGACATGCGTCGCCAGAAATGGAACCGTTTCAGAGGCGCTCTCAGAACAAGACATAGAAATGATTCTGGACGGGTATAAATCCTCGGCCCAAAAGGCACAGGCGGCCGGCTTTGATGTTATAGAAATCCAGGGGGGGCATGGCTATCTCATTTCTCAGTTCTTGAACAGTAAAATCAATAAGAGAAAAGATGCATACGGACAGGATAGGTTACTCTTTGCGCGAGAGGCCATTTCAAGGGTTAACGCCGGTTCGCCCGATATGCCCCTCATCCTGAGGATTTCCGGAAATGAGATGGCGCCTGAATTCGGCATCAGTCAGGAAGACCTTCTGCCATTACTTCCATTAGCCGAAGAGAACGGAATCCATGCCATACATGTGGGCATGGGAAACGCCTGTTTCAGTCCTCCATGGTATTTTCACCATGCCAGTCTCCCCGAAAAGCCCCAGATAGATGCTTTAGCCTGGGTTCGTGGACATACGTCGCTTCCCCTGATCGCTGCCGGCAGGATGGGAAGGAAGGATAAGGTCATCCAGTTTCTGGATGATGGACTAACGGATCTTGTGGCCCTTGGGAGGCCGCTTCTTGCGGATAACGACCTGATAGAGAAATGGCACAAAGGATTGGATGACCAGATCACCTATTGCGGCTACTGTCTCCAGGGGTGTCTCCATCGCATGAAAAGCGGCGTATCCTTAGGGTGTAATCTGAATCCGGAAATCGGCAAACCGGCCCTGGAAAAAACTGAAAACCCCTTGAAAGTCCTGATCGCCGGAGGCGGTCCGGCCGGAATGAGTGCGGCCCTGTATCTGAAAAAACGCGGTCATCAGGTTACCTTGGCCGAGAAAACGGATCATTTGGGTGGCCAATTTGCCATCGCCTGGCAGGCCCCTGGAAAGGAAAAAATGAAGCAGGGGTTCGATTCCATCAAACATAATGTAGAAATGAACCTCGATTCTATCGTCATGACCAGATCGGTCGATGCCGATTTGGTCAGGGCGGTTCATCCTGATCTTCTCGTCTGGGCAAGTGGGGCCACTCAAAATATTCCGGACATCCATGGTCTTGATAAACAGCATGTCATGACATCTATAGAATATTTTCAGGGTGAAAAGGAGGTCAAAGGACCGAGGGTGCTTGTTATCGGGGCCGGAAGGGCCGGTGTGGAGATCGCCGAAAAATTGGGCAAAGCGGGCTATGAAGTTGTTGCCACAAAGCGGACCGATCCCATAGGGAGTATGATGGAAATGATTACGAAAAAACTAGCCTTGATGAGGCTCGAACAGATGAAGAGCGTTACAATCATGCCGCATACAACGGTTATGGATTTCACGGATGACAGCGTTCAAATTGAACAGGATGGCAAAACGTTGTTTCTGGAACCCTTTCAGACCGTCGTCCTGGCCTCCGGTATGCTCTCTGCCGCGGGCCCTGATGAAGAAATAAAAAGCGCAGTCTCCAAGATCGAGATTATAGGAGACGCCAGGGAAGTCCAGGATGTTTTTACGGCCGTGCACGCGGGTTATTGTCTTGCGCTGAATTATTGAGAAAAAAGTCAACGGCCGGAAAATACAGAAAATAAGGCGTCGTTCCATGATAAGGCTATTTGAGTTGATCATATTCAAAATTAAGCTATTGGAAAAGTAGGGCTTGGTCATAACATCGGCCACAACGTAGGTTGCGTTGAACGGAGTGAAACCCAACAACTTATCGGGGTTGGGTTTCGTTCCTCAACCTAACCTACCGGAAATTCGGACTTTCCCCGAGGGCGGGCGGCTTTTCTACTATTCCGATGTCATACACCGCGTCGCCTGTACGAACTGTCAGGCAATCTGTGCGTCAACCCTCGAAGAACGTAAAGCCAGATTCCGCATGCTGAGAAAGTCCGGCGTGATCGTGCAAAACAAGGCACAAAGGGTCACAAAGCCGAATAAAAATATTTGTGTCTTGGTGTCTTTGTGCGAGTTTTTCAACTACTAAAGATTGGAGAAAATTGCCTTGCTTTAAGATGAAGCTTTTGTTAAAGTAGCAAGGTTGATCGTTTCGTAGAAATTCAAGAATAACAAAGTCACTATCTATCATAATCAATAGGTTGCACCAGAAAAATAGCCAAAATCGGACTTTTTACGAGATTATGAAAGGTTTGATATAGTCAACTACCCCTCGGCTGAAGACCGAGGGGCTTGAAAAAGCCCTAAAGTTGACCAGTCTAAGTGCTTCGAGCACTACGTTAGATCGGAAATAGGTACTCTGGGGTGCTCGCCAGGCCCAGGCTCTACGGCAAGTGGTTAAACAGGTTTAAGGGGTTAAGCCGGTGCTGCTTGCGTCAAACCCGATCATAACATTGACGAGGCAAACATTACCTTGGAAACAAGAGGATTTTAAAATTGAGCGTATTTGTTTTGGAGATCCCGGAGAAACCGGAAAATGCGATACAGGAAACCGCGCTTTGATAACCGGACCAGGGCGGAAGGATGGCTGCCGCCTTCATTAAAAAGTCGGGTTCACAATATCGAAACCTGGGTCAACCGGTTGTGCCGGTTTTGCAATATTCAGGCAATTTCAATGGAGTTGGTTCGGTTTGACATGCAAAAAACACAGAATCCCGAAATATCCGGTGTCGCGTATCAGCAGGGGGAACTCATGGGGTATGAGGTGCGGGAATACCTTCTGGAAAAATGGGATAGAACGTGTGCCTACTGCGGAAAAACAGATATCCCGTTGGAGATCGAACATATCGTGCCGAAATCGAAAGGCGGTTCCAACAGAGTCAGCAATCTGACACTGGCCTGTACGGCGTGCAACAGGAAGAAGGGGAACAAACCACTCGAACAGTTCCTTTCAAGGAAACCGCGACTGTTGAAACGAATT
>DATFIL010000007.1:0-6747 GCA_035270145.1 Desulfobacter sp.
TCTTTTTTTGCCCGTTTGCGGGTGTGGCATGCGTCACATTTTTGGACATCATCGCCTGCTTTAAGATCCTCAAGGGGGGCGCCGTCTTCGTCATGATGGCAGTCTCCGCAGGAAATGTTGTACTCTTCATGATGTTTTTTATGGGTGAATTCAACCAGTTTGTACGGTGTTTTTGAATCCGGCCCTTTTCTGCGCTTGGCATCTAAAAGTTTACTTTTCATTGTAATGACGTCATCTACATCGGTCCCTGCCTGAATTCCGGAGGCAGTGAAAACCACAGCAATTCCTGCCGCCAACAGGAGGATAAATAATTTTTTGCTCATAACCTCTTTTCTCCTTTAAATAGTTAAAACGATATTGCTTTGACCAGCTGACCAGCCGATATATATCCTTATAATTTATTCCTACTTTTTTACACCTAAGCCCGGGGTAAAGTCAATACTAAACAAGATTGTCAAACTCTGGCTTACTCCTTGTATTCGTGGCTAAATTTTAATATTTACCGGAAACTATTTCCATGGAAAAACCATGGGAGAAAAAAATAAAAGAAAAACAGGCCCTGTTTTATTTATATGGATTATTATGATAATAAGATCATTGAATATAAAATTAGACGCTCACTAGGGAGCAGCTTGTAATTACGTTCGGCAAAGGTATGTGAATGGCAAAAAAAAATAAAAATTCCAGAAAAAAAATAAAAGAAAAACAGCAGCACATTGCGAAATTGACGTTTGATGATCTTTTGAAAAAAGGAGACACGCATACGTTGAATAAAAAGCCCCGGGAGGCCATAAAGATGTATAAACTGGCCATTAAAAATTCAAAGTCGGAAGACCAGGTCCAGGTGGGGCACTGCAAGTTGTTTTTAGCGTATATGCAAAGAGCGGAGGAACTTGCCGGTAAAAACATGCCGGTGGAGGCCGCATCATTACGGAAACAGGCCATGAGTTATATGCCGGCCCCCGAGGTTACGGATCAGCGCAGCATCGCTTATGTGATTGAACTGTGCGATTTAGGCAAAGCCTTTAACTACTGTGAACAATATATTGCCCGGACAGGGGCGGACCCCCTGGTGGGTGTTTTACTTGCCGACCGGTTGATTACCCAGGGGGGCTGGGATTTTTTGGATAACAAAGAAGATCCGTTTTTTATTTTCCGGGATGCCCCTGTTGTTAAAGCATCTCTTCCCTTGATGGATAAAGGCCAATGGCAGCAGGCATCCGACGAAATGAAGGCGTTGCCGAGAAGTTCCGCCTTTGCACATATCCGCATGTTTTGCAGAGCCATGGCATTGTTTGGACAGGGGGATGACAAAAATATGTACAAAGCCATCTCTCTGATTCCTGAAGTATCCGTGTTCGCTAAAATTGCAGCCGTGCTTGGAACAACGGTTCAATCCGTAAATGAAAAGGCCCGCATCAAAGAAAATAAAGCCCTTGCGGCATGCCTGTGGGAAGGGCCCCTGGACGCGTGGGAAACGGCTGAAAAAATCATTGAAAAGGCGGAAAAAAATCAGTTTGACAAGACAATGCAGCAACTGACCATGACCTTTTCAAAGCAAATTCTGCCGGATGATCCTGAATATGCCGGGCAATATCTTGTGGAAACATTGTGGCATCTGGGAACTAGCAATGAAAAGGCGTTTGCGGCATTTGAAAAAGCCCTGTTGCCCCGGAAAGCCGCATTGTTACAGGCCAAGCGGAAAATATTATCCATGGACAACCCCCTGGATCATG
This sequence comes from Desulfobacter sp., assembly GCA_035270145.1. Lineage (GTDB taxonomy): Bacteria > Desulfobacterota > Desulfobacteria > Desulfobacterales > Desulfobacteraceae > Desulfobacter. The sequence goes on from DATFIL010000007.1 coordinate 1,737, forward strand.
CCGCGCAATACCTTGATCTTTTGAAAAAAACGGTGTCAGATCCCCAGACGCTTGCCATGATGGAGTCTGCCGTTTTTTTATATGTGTGCCGGGCTGCTGTGTCGGAAAACAACCAGGATGAGCTGATGAGGTTAAGCCACAAAACCGCAACACGATTCGGCCTTTCTCCCGGACAGGGGATTGACAGCCTCTGGATGCAGTGTGCTGCCCGGGGAATCCAATGTGATGCCGGTAACAAAGAACTTTATGAGCTGGTGATCCAAAGGGATGTCAGTGGCAGGGAGCCCAAAAAGATCAAGGAGGATCTTTTGGTTTCCATGTGTGAGGCATTTCCCGATGATCCCTATCCCTGCATTGAGCTGGCATCACTGTATCATGGTAAAAACGCTTTTCGGAAAGCCGAAAATATCCTTAAAAAAGCCATGGAACTGGCGCCCTATGACAGCCGGGTCCAGGATATGCACATTATTTCCCTTGTCATTTCCGCGGACAAGAGCATTAACAAAGGTAATTTTGAACGTGCCCGCCAGGATCTGGCAAAAGCACAGGACCTTGATACGGGTACCAATGCGCTTCTATTAAGGGAAAAAGAATTATTTTATCAAATTTGTGAAAAACCTAAACTTTCTGAAAAGAGTATTGGATCAAACCTGGATCAACTTTCGTTATGCCAAAGGCTTAAACTTGTTTGCATGCTTCGCATGGATGTCGAGGACAAACCCAAAAATGATCATTCAAAGGTATTTTACAAAATTGGCGCTTTGTTTAAAAACGAACTCAGACAGGTGTCACGTCTGACCTCGGAAGAACTGCTGACGCTTTTAACGCCTTTCCCACGTGAGTGGCAGCATGTCTTTACAAGCCTTAAGGTTCATCAGATGTTTTTGGAGACCGACGCTGGGGTGCTCAAGCACCTGAACAGTGATGACCTTATCGGGTTTATGGACCGGGTTCTTTCATCGGAGAATTGGAAATACTTTCAAACAGAATTGAAAAGACGGATTGAAAACGCAAAAGAAGACCCCAACCATGATCTGTTGGTCTTTTACATCTTTGCCATGGAAGGTATCTGGGATAATGACTGGGATGTGGATGAGCTCATAGATTTGGTTGAGGATGCAGATCCTGAAATGAACAAAAAACTCAAAGCTGCCGGAGAGCGCCTTTCCCGTCATACCCATGGGCCTTACCGTTATGCGCTCCAAAATCTTGAATTTGACTTATTGGATGAGTTGCTTGCTGATCCGTTTGATTTGTTTGATCCCTTTGATCCGTTTGATGACTATGACTATGATGATGATGACGGGGACGACGGGGAATTTAATCCGTTTGATTTTTTACCGAAGGGCATGGTGGATATTGAGGATCTCAAAGATCCCCTTCTAAAAAATGTTTTTTCCGCCGAAGGAAAAAGACTGAAACGCGAAGATCCCGAAATGTATCGAGAGATGTTTGAACAGTTGAAGCGTGCGATGGAAGAAATTATTGACGACGAGGGATTACGTGGTGCACCCCACCCCGTATTGGATAAATTTAAAAAGAATATGATGAAAAGCAATCACGAACTTAATGGGTTTATTCTGGTACTCAATCTTCTTTTTGGGGATGAAGGAAAGAAGAAATTGTCCCGGGAAGCCAAAACCATATTTTTGCAGTAAGGAAGAAATATGCTGAAATCTTATCTTGTTTTAGGACTATCCCTTGATGCAACGGACCAGGAAATCAGAAAAAAGTATCTTCGGTTGGTCAAGGACCACAGCCCGGAAAAAGACCCTGAAATGTTTCAAAAGATAACAAGCGCCTATGAGTCCATCAAGGATGCAGGAACCCGGGCCACAACGGCGCTTGTTTCTGCGCTGAAAAACGTGGAAACCAGAGAGGCCATTGAAACCCTTGCCTCATCCGTTAAGATTACCCGGCGCACGCCCGGTTTGCAGGAGCTGTTAAACGCCGTGGGCAAAGGCATGGAAAAATAGATGGAAAGATCAATGGATACAAAGTCAAGTGACGGGGAAAAAAGGAGCGAGGGCTGGTTTAAAAAGGCAGTCCATTTCCTCACAAAAATGAAAGAAACCATTATACTGTCTTGTAAAACTGTTTTAAAGGGTGTTTCAAAGGGCTCTTTGGATGATGACATATCTGAAGGCCGGACTGCGTTAGAGACCGATGAGATGCAACCGTGGAAAACCAAGGTTCTTGAGGACTTTGAAGCCTGGCTTTCAGAGGTGCCGGATCAAGCGCCTCCGGCCTTGTCCGTGACACCGGAGACCTGTGATCTTTATACCCTGCTTTCTGAATTTACGGCTTTAAAACAGGAAATTAAGATGCAAAACAGGGAGCAGCACCGGACCTTAAAAGCGTTGAACCAGATTACGGCCATGACCGATGCCTATGGTGAGTTTATGGACCATTTTAATGAGAAGACAAAACAGATTGCCGCCTTAGAGCACAATATTCGTGTGGAAACCGAAAAAAGAACCGTGTTATATTTTCTTGATATCCGGGACAGCCTGGTGCGGGGCAGGGCGGCTTGTCCGGACTCTGTTTCCAAAAAGGGATTTTTTCAGCGGACACCGAAAAATATGGACAATATCCGTGACGGATATGATATGGCCATTCGAAAATTTGATGCATCCCTTGCCCTGATGGACATTCAGCCTATAGCGTCCACAGGGGCCGTCTTTGACCCCATGACGATGAAAGCCCTGGAATCAAGGGCTGTGGCGGGGATGGAAAAAGGAACGGTAGTGGAAACCGTATCCGGCGGCTTTAAACGGGGTGATGAAATTTTACGATATGCCCAGGTGATTGTGGCTGACTGAACTATTTAAAAACTTGATCATCAAATAAAAAGATTTTTAAGGGAAAAGGATATTCTTATATGGAACCGATTATCGGGATAGATCTTGGTACGACAAATTCTGAAGTCGCCTTTATTATAGATGGCAAATCAACCGTTTTAAAGGAGAATGATGACGGTATTGTCCCCTCTTGTGTGGGGCTTGGGACAACCGGAACCATGACTGTGGGAATAGCGGCCAAAAATCAGGCTACGCTTTACCCTGACAAAACGGTTCTTTCCATCAAGCGCCTTATGGGGTCACAGGAAAAAATTTCTATTGGCAGCAATACCTATACCCCCCAGGAGATTTCCGCTTTTATCCTCAAGGAACTTAAAGATAGAGCCCGGCGGATAACGGGCCAAAACATTACAAAAGCGGTCATCACCACGCCGGCCTATTTTACGGATGTCCAGCGCCAGGCGACCCGGGAGGCAGGCGAAATCGCAGGCCTCACCGTGGTCCGGATTCTCAATGAACCTACAGCCGCAGCCCTTGCCTATGAATCTGCTGATACCGATTCCCGGATCATTCTGGTGTATGACCTTGGGGGCGGTACCTTTGATGTCTCCATCGTAAGAATTGAGGACGGGGTGGTGGAGGTCCTCTCTTCCACAGGGGACAACCATCTGGGCGGAGATGATTTTGACTTTGAGATTGAGAATATGCTTCTGGCCCATATTAAAGAAGAATATAACCTCGACCTTTCAGAAGATACAATTGTAAGGGCAAGGCTTAAGCGGGCTGCGGAAAAAGCCAAAATAGAGCTCTCCAATGCGCCTTATGCCGCCATTGAAGAGGATCATATTGCCAAAAAAGATGACATGGATGTGCATCTTTCCTATGAATTATCCAGAATGGAATTCGAGTCCATGATTGAGCCCTATCTTCAAAAAACAATGGACAGCGTGAATAAAGCCTTGAAAGATGCGGCCATGCTGCCGTCAGCCCTTGATAAAATTATTCTGGTTGGGGGCTCCACAAGGATTCCGAGACTTTCGGCTATGCTGGAAGACAGTTTCGGCATTTTCCCCCATCAGGAAATTGATCCGGATCTGTGTGTCGCCATGGGCGCCGCCATTCAGGCAGGCCGGGAAATGGGACTGGATTCCTCCGGCATATTACTGGATATTACCCCCTATACCTTTGGCACGTCTGCGCTAGGAGAACTGGACGGGGAATTTACCGAGAGCTTTTTTGTTCCCTTGATCCGCAGAAATACAAAGCTTCCCGCTGTTAAAAGTGAGGTCTTCTGGACTGTTATTCCCGGGCAGGAAAGAGTTCAGATCCAGGTGTATCAGGGGGAAGAACGCGATGCATTGAACAATATTCTCATTGGCACTTACCGGCTTGATTTAAGTCCAGGGCAGCCGGAACAGAGTCCGGTCATTTTGAAATATGAACTGGATTTTAACGGCATACTTAAAATAACCGCCATTGAAAAGAATACGGGCAAACAGATTACCGGTGTGATCGAAAATGCCTTTTCCGAGATTTCCCAGGACACTGTGTCGGCGTCAAAAAACAAGATTGATGACGTCTGGGAATCCCAGGATGATCTGGATACGGTCGTAAATGATTCTGATGAAGAAGAAACGGCGACCCCGGATGAAATGCCCGAAGCGTTTCAGTCTCTTATTTCCAGGGCCAGGGATGTCCTTGAAGACGCTTCTGCCGAAGATTGTGAGGAGATTGTTAACCTCATTGAAGATATCGAGGCATTATCGGCTGATAATAACTTCGATGACGCCCAAAAATCAGCCCAAGCCCTTGAAGATATACTTTTTTATCTTGAATAACCCCCATTCATCTAAAAAGGATTCCCATGGAAAAATGTCCAGCCTGCAGGGCCCTGGTGAGCCCGGGGCAAACTGTTTGCCGCAGGTGCAAAACCGATTTGTCTGTTTTGTTGAACATGGAAACCCAGGCGCAGATGCATAGCGATAGGGCCTTGGCAGCCTTTGAACGACAGGCATTTGAAGAGATGTTTTACCATGCAAAACGCTCTGCCGGCCTTATCAATACGCCTGACGCGATCAGATTACTGTCAGGGGCTGCGGTTCTGGCCGGAAAATATGAAACAGCCCTGAATTTAGGAATGAGACTGACATAAGGGGCTTGATTCTATTGTCGGCCATTTTTCGTAGAGGCAATCCCTCTGTGGTTGCCCT
>DATFIL010000008.1:0-2052 GCA_035270145.1 Desulfobacter sp.
ATATTTTAGTTGATTAAAAGGGAGAACAATTGTACGTTTTTTGTAGGGGGGCGTTCAACAGTTGATTTTGATGTCTGAATTTTGGGCTACCTTTCGTTTTCATATTAAAATTATCCAACCCTATTATAAACGACAGATTGCTTATTTTCAGTCAAAAAATCACTCCCTCCCCCAAATCCGTTATAACCAGAAGAGTTTCCCGTAAAAGTCAAACTTTTGTGGGCCCCCCGGCAAAGCCGGGGGGTTACTTTCAATTAATTATTGAATTGCACCCTCAGATTTTTGGGGGATGAATTCCGATTTGTAGAATGAAAGGAATATTCATGGCTCAGTGGACAGATTATCAAGACTCTTATGAGGTCAAAATTCATCGAAGCAATTTGAAAAACATTCAGGAAGTCGAAATCACCGATATTGGCATAATCATCGCGTATGGCGAACGTCCGAGCAAATTAGGGAGGCCTATATTATTATCGATCGCTTTTATGAAACCCCATTGGACAATTGAAGATGCAGACGTTTGGTTTAAAGAGCATGAAATCCAGATCATCCATCGAAAACATCTTGGGAAAAAAATTCCTATCATAGATTGGCTCATCGAAGATCACCCATATTTCATTTTAGCATGCTATAGGGGAAATCCCAAGAAATCACTAGAACATCAATTGTCGGAGGAATTTAAGGTAGTATCATAAATTGTTGATTTGCTATTGACCAGGCCTGGGATGTTAAAAAAAGGCCATTTTGTCACGGATCATGGCTGGGCCGTTGTGATCTTTCTCAACTCCCGGATCTTGTCCCGATATTGTGCGGCCTGCTCGAATGCCAGGGTTTCTGCCGCTTTGTTCATTTTGGTCTCAAGATCCCGGATCACATCTTCCAGGTTCAGCTCATCCGCATCATAGGCTTTAAGCTCCTCATTCACGGCCGCTTCCACGGAATTGGCATTCATGTCGGCCATCGTATAATCAAAGGCGTTAATCTTTTTGCTGATGGTGGCCGGTGTAATGCCGTGGGCCTGGTTATACGCCTCCTGGATCTTGCGGCGGCGGCGGGTTTCAGCCAGGGCCTTTTTCATGGAGCCGGTCTCTTTTTCCGCATACATGATGGCCCGGCCATAGACATTGCGGGCAGCCCGGCCGAAAATCTGAATAAAGGAACGAAAGGAGCGTAAAAATCCCTCCTTATCCGCATCGAGAATGGCCACAAGGGACACTTCCGGGATATCCAGGCCTTCGCGCAACAAATTGATACCAACGAGCACATCAAACAGGCCTCTTCGCAAATCATGGATAATATCAATGCGCTCCACCGTGCCGATGTCCGAATGCAGGTATTTTACCTTAAGTTCCAGATCTGAATAATAATCGGTCAAATCCTCTGCCATGCGTTTGGTCAGGGTTGTTACCAGTACCCGCTCCTGGGCCGCCACCCGTTTGAGGATCTCCTGGTACAGGTCATCAACCTGTGTTTTGGCATCCCGAATCTCCACCTGGGGATCAAGCAGGCCCGTGGGCCTGACAATCTGCTCAGCTACCCGAACACCGGCCTTTTCCATCTCATAGTCCCCTGGGGTGGCCGACACAAAGATGGTCCGGGGCACCAGGGCCTTGAACTCCTCGAATTTCAACGGTCGGTTGTCCGCGGCAGACGGCAGGCGGAACCCGTGCTTGACCAGGGTCTCTTTCCTGGATCGGTCCGCCTTATACATGGCCCCAAGCTGACTGACCGAGATATGGCTTTCATCAAAAAAGAGGAGAAAATCCGAATCAAGATAGTCCAGAAGCGTGGGCGGCGGCTGGCCCGGCGCACGACCGGTTAGGTGCCGGGAATAATTTTCAATGCCGTTGCAATACCCGATCTCCTCCAGCATCTCAAGATCGTACCGGGTACGTTCCGCCAGGCGCTGGGCTTCCACCAGCATATTCTGGTCATTCAAAAAGGCCAGGCGTTCCTTGAGTTCGGCCACAATACGTTCGACTGCCTGTTTCCGGGTCTTTTTATTGGTGACGTAATGGGAGGCCGGATAGATGGCCACCTGGTCAAATCGTT
>DATFIL010000009.1:0-23333 GCA_035270145.1 Desulfobacter sp.
TCCAGGTAAATGGCCTTAAAGGCAAAAAAAGCACCGATACTGCCAATATTAATCAACGCGTGGATAAGAACGCTTTTATCTGAAAATGACATTTGCGCAAAAATTTTGCGGTAAATAAGCGCTGCCCCTTGAAAGGCATCAGCCTGTGCCTGTCTTAATGATTTATTTTCCGGCGGTGTTTCAATATTATTACGGATAGCAAAAGTTATTAATTGCAAACTTTTTCTTCCCGCTTCCCTTAAAAGGTAGTGGGTTGAAAAAACACTGCTTAAAATAGGCAGAAGGCCAAGATAAACAGGCAACTGTGGTGCCCGGAGGACCAGCTTTTTACGTTGTTGTTCATCAAGGCTCTTCCAGTAATCATCAAAGGTATGATGATTAAATCCAGAGTTAGAGTCATCCATGCTGCTGTACCAATCCCCATATTTCAGGTGATTCCAAAATTTTTATGTGATGCCGACTATATTTTAATTGAAATTTGGTATATAATTTAAGTTTAAGTTAAAATTTCGTTACAATCTTCAATATTGTTTCATTATTGTATATCATATTAGAACCTTTTTATGAAATTATTTGATGGCAAAACACAGAATAACACCGCAGACCAAGGGTATGATGCCCGGTCCATAGAGGTGCTTAAAGGCCTTGACCCGGTCAAGCGCAGACCCGGCATGTACACGGACACATCAAGCCCGGACCACCTGGCCTTTGAAGTTATTGATAACAGTGTGGATGAGGCCATTTCAGGCTTTGCCACACGCATTGATGTCACCCTGACCCAGGACAACAGAATCACTGTATCGGATAACGGTCGGGGAATGCCCGTTGACATTCACCCCCAGGAAGGTATTTCCGGTGTTGAACTGATCATGACCAAGCTGCATGCAGGTGCCAAATTCTCAAACAAGGATTATGCGTTTTCCGGTGGGCTTCATGGGGTAGGCGTCTCTGTGGTCAATGCCCTGTCCAATCATTTGAGCATTGATATTTGCCGGGACAAAAAACGGTACACAATTGAATTTCAAAACGGTGCTAAAACAAAAGAGCTGGAAGTGATCGGTAAAGCGCCCAATACCGGAACCACGCTGACATTTAAGCCGGAGCCAAGCTATTTTGATACAGGTCAATTCAATGTGGTTGCCATCCGGGCAGCGCTTAAATCCAAGGCGGTTCTCTGCCAGGGGCTGACCACCACCTTTACCGTTGAACAAACCGGAGAAACCGACACCTGGCATTACGACCAGGGCCTGGATCAATATCTTCAAGAGATGATCAGCAGCACCAAGACCATTTTCCCCAAACCATTCACCGGATTTGCTGACAATGATGAATTAAAAGCTGTATGGGCGGTGAACTGGGGTCTGGAAGGTACCCTTGACATTGAGGAGAGCTATGTCAACCTCATTCCCACAAAACTTGGGGGTACCCATGTCAACGGATTCAGATCCGGCTTGCTGGAGTCTGTTAAAGAGTTTTGCAAATTTCGAAACCTTCTGCCTAAAGGTGTGTTTCTTACCCCTGAAGACATCTGGCAAAACGTGGGATATGTATTATCCGTAAAACTTGTGGAAGCCCAGTTTTCAGGCCAGACCAAAGAACGCCTCTCCTCACGGCACTGTGCAAGCCTGGTTAATCTTCAAGTTCGGGACGCGTTCAGTCTGTGGCTGAACCAAAACGTGGTGTTCGGCGAAGCCCTTGCCCAGGCCGCCATTGAAAATGCCAGACGCCGTGAAAGAAAACGCAAAAAAGTGTCTTTGAAAACCCGGACCAGCGGCGCCTCGTTGCCGGCCAAACTGTCAGATTGCACCAGTGATGACCAAAGGCAGCGGGAGCTTTTTTTTGTGGAAGGCGACTCTGCCGGCGGCTCGGCCAAGCAGGCCAGAGACAGGCGTTTCCAGGCCATACTGCCTCTGCGGGGAAAAATTTTGAATACCTGGGATTTAAATTCTTCGGCCATACTTGAATCCAAGGAGATCCGGGATATTTCCCAGGTACTGGGTGTGGTCCCGGGATCAACGGATATTTCCAAACTGCGCTATAATAAATTATGTATCCTGGCCGATGCAGACTCCGATGGCCTGCATATAGCGACCCTGTTGTGCGCACTTTTTTTAAAGCACTTTCCGGAAGTGGTCCGACAAGGCCATGTGTTTGTGGCCATGCCGCCCCTTTACCGGATTGACATGGGAAAAGAGGTGTTTTACGCACTTGATGATTCAGAAAAAAGGGCCATCAATAAACGGCTGAGCCGTCGGAAAAAACCGGCAAAAATAAATGTCCAGCGTTTCAAGGGATTGGGAGAGATGAACCCATCCCAGCTACGGGAGACCACCATTGCTCCGGACTCCCGGCGTCTCGTCCAGTTGACCATCACGGATGAACCAGGCGCCGGCGAACAAAAAAACAACCCGGCCCGGGAAAACAGCGAATCGTCATCCGCCTCATCTGAAAGTGAAAGATCCCCTGATTCCCGGGCAGCAGACAAGCCCCGGACGTCAGAAAAGCAGGATGATGTGTTCCAGGTCATGGATATGCTTTTGAGCAAAAAAAGGGCCCGGGACCGGAAGCGCTGGATTGAAACCCATGGAGTAATCAAAGAGATTTAATACGCATGATCCAGACCCCAAGTTCCAGTGTTGAAGAATTTGAACGCTTGCCCTTCAAGGAGTTTACCCAAAACGCATATCTGAACTATTCCATGTATGTCATTTTGGACCGGGCCCTGCCCCATATCGGTGACGGACTTAAACCTGTCCAGCGCAGAATCATATACTCCATGAGCCAGTTGGGCCTGTCTTCCACAGCCAAGTTCAAGAAATCGGCCAGGACCGTGGGCGATTGTCTCGGTAAATTTCACCCTCATGGAGATGCAGCTTGTTACGAGGCCATGGTCCTGATGGCCCAGCCGTTTTCTTTAAGATACCCGTTGGTGGACGGACAGGGCAACTGGGGTGATCCCAATGACCCCAAGTCCTTTGCAGCCATGCGGTATACGGAATCAAGACTGTCCAGGTATGCAAAAATCTTTTTGGATGAACTGGAACAGGGCACGGTGGAATGGGTCCCCAATTTTGACGGCACCCTGGAAGAACCCTCCCTGATGCCGGCCCGTCTGCCCAACATTCTGCTCAACGGCACCACCGGCATTGCCGTGGGCATGGCCACCTCCATCCCGCCACATAATTTAAGGGAAGTGGCAAAGGCTTTGATCTTTCTCGTTGAAAATGAAAATGCCGACACAAAAGACTTATGTAAGATTGTTAAAGGTCCTGATTTCCCCACACACGCTGAAATCATAACCCCTGCAACAGAGATTGGCGACATCTATGAAAAAGGCAAGGGGCGTATAAAAATGCGGGCGCAGTATATCATAGAAGACGGGGAGCTGGTATTCACAGCCCTTCCCTATCATGCGTCTACTGAAAAAATATACGAGCAGATCGCCGCCCAGATCACAGCAAAAAAGCTGCCCATGGTGTCGGATCTACGGGATGAATCCGACCACGAGGACCCCACACGGTTAGTGGTGATGCCACGGTCAAACCGTGTGGATCTTAATGTCCTGGCAGACCATCTTTTTGCCACCACGGATCTTGAAAAATCCTTTTCAATCAACATGAATATGATCGGCCTTGATGGTCGGCCCAGGGTAAAAAATCTAAAAGAAATCCTGAACGAATGGCTTGCGTTTAGAAAAACAACCATTGAAAAAAAATTTCGGTTTCGTCTGGAAAAAATTGTCAGCCGGCTGCATATCCTGGAAGGTTTTAAAACCGTTTACCTCAACCTTGATCAAGTGATTGAAATCATACGCAGTGCCGATGATCCGGCCAAAGAACTCATGAAAACCTTTAATCTGTCCGAAATTCAGGTTAAGGCAGTTCTGGAAATCCGCTTGCGCCAGCTTGCCGGAATGGAAGAGATCAAAATCACAGAAGAGATGGCCGCGCTTTCCAAGGAAAAGGCTCACCTTGATAAACTTCTGAACTCGCCTAAAGCATTTAAGGCGTTTATGATCAAAGAAATTGAAGAAGATGCCAAAAGCTTCGGTGACAAGCGCAGATCCCCCATCAAAAAACGCAAGGATGCCGAAGCATTCTCGGTTACGGATATTATCGAAGTGGAGCCTGTCACCATTATCCTGTCCGCCAATGGATGGATACGGACAGCAAAGGGCCATGATATTGACCCGGAAAATGTAAAATTTAGAACCGGGGATCATCTGCTGTGCCATCTGCGCACCCGATCTGACAAACCCATTGTGCTCATTGATACTTCGGGCCGGGCATATACCCTGTTCTCCCATGCCCTTCCCTCGGCCAGAGGAAACGGGGAACCTGTCACAGGGCATCTTACCCTTGCCCCGGATACAAACATCTGCTACATGATTGCCGCCGAAGATGAAGACCTGTTTCTCAACAATGCTGACAATGGTTATGGCTATATTATCAAGTTCAGTGATTTTTTAACCAATTTTAAAAACGGAAAGGCAGTGATCACTTTATCCCAAAATGACCTACCTATGGCACCACTTCCCATATCGGATGTCAATTCCGACAACGTTGCCGCAATCACCACCGACGGCAGGATGCTGATCTTCCCGGTCAACCAGCTGCCGCGCATGAAAAAAGGCAAAGGCAATAAAATAATTCATATTTCGGCCTCCGGAAAAAACCAAAATCACCCTGTAAAGCTTAAGTTTCTAAAAATATTGCCTTTAAATTCAAAGCTTGTTATATATTCCGGCAAGCATTTCTTGCGGCTGACACCAGACAACCAGCAGAACTACACAAGCACAAGGGGGAGAAGGGGAAAATTGCTTCCCCGTGGATACAGAAAAGTGAATGACCTTGAAATTATCCCCACCCAGCCGGCAACAGATGATACGGATTAATGAAATCATTTTTAACTAAACATTTTATATTTCTAACCCTCATTATTGTAACCTCAGGGGGGGTCCTGTTTTGTGTGCTGATGCATCACCAGGGAATCGGAAGCACCCCGAACACCGTTGAAAAAATACGCAAAAACGGCAAGCTGCGTCTGATTACCAGCAAGGCTGTTAACACCTATTATATCTACAATAACAAACCCACGGGGTTTGAGTATGATCTGGCCCTGGCGTTTGCCGAATTCATGAATGTGGAACTTGATATCATAACACCCGGTTGGAGCAGCATGTTCGCATATCTTAAACAGGGCAAAGGTGATTTTATTGCCGCAGGGCTTTCCATTACTGCGCCGCGCCTGGAATATCTTGATTTTTCCATTCCTTATATGACCGTACAGCAGCGTATTATTCACCACCACCTCATCTTTAATCCCAAGGATATCAACGACCTGGAATTTAAACTTTTTCATGTCAGGCGGGGGACCTCCTATCATGACAGGCTGGCGGAAATAAAGGCTTTGGGTGTGGATCTGGCGTATGTGCTGCATAATAACATCCCCACCGAAGAACTCATCGGCATGGTCCATGACAGGGAGATCACATTCACCATTGCCGATTCCAATATCGCCCTGCTCAGCCGGCGTTTTTTTCCGGATATACGCATCGGCATTCCCATCCAGGAACGTGAATCCCTGGCCTGGGCGGTTCGAAAAAACGATGGTGAGATGCTCAAACAGGTCAACAAATTCTTTCTTTATGCCACCAACACCGGCATCCTGAAACGCATTACGGCCAGATATTATGGTAATATCGACAATTTTGACCCCTATGACCTGAAAAAATTCCATGAACGTATAGAAACGCGGTTACCCAAATACAAAAACGTAATCAAGGAAGAATCGGCCAAACACGGATTTGACTGGCGCCTGATAGCAGCCGTTGTGTATCAGGAATCCCACTTTGAGCCGGATGCAAAGAGTGTGACCAATGTTCGCGGACTGATGCAGGTCACCAAAATAACCGCAAAGGAAATGGGGATTAAAAATCGCCGGGATCCTCATCAAAGCATCCGCGCAGGGATTAAATATCTATCTTTAATGTACAAGCGCTTTGATTATATTAAAGATAAATCCCAGCGACTGTTGTTTGCCCTGGCAAGTTATAATGTCGGATACGGGCACGTCAAAGACGCCATGAGTCTGGCAAAGGAGAACGGGTACGACCCGACTACCTGGAAAGGACTGAAGGCGACACTTCCTCTATTGGCCAAGGCAAAATACTATAACCAGACAAAATACGGATATGCCCGGGGCTGGGAACCGGTTCGATATGTGGAGCGTATCCAGACATATTTCGACATTCTAAAACAAAAAAAAGCTGTCATGGCTGGATAAAAAAAGTTATGGCCAGCTTATACTCGATAATCAAATTAACAAAAACTTGATCATCGAGTTATAAAACATACAAATCTGCAGTACGTTCAAAATATTTCATTCAATGTGTTGCAGATACATACCAAATTTAAACGATTATAATGAAAAATGAGATCTTGAATGAATAGAAAAATTCTAATTAATGCAGTAGATCCGGAAGAAAACCGTATTGCCATGGTTTGTGACAATAAACTGGATCAATTTCACATCGAAACAGCCGCTAAAGCAGCTACGAAAGGCAATATATATAAAGGGGTTGTCACCCGGGTAGAACCCAGTTTGCAGGCCGTGTTCGTGGATTACGGGGCTGAGAAAAACGGATTTTTGCAGAAAAACGAAATACACCCGGATTATTTCCAGGAAATCGAAAAAAACAATAAATCCTTGTATAACCTAATTAAAAAAGGCCAGGAGATGATTGTCCAGGTCACCAAAGACCCGATTAATCTCAAAGGGGCCATGCTCACCACCTATATATCCCTTCCCGGGCGTTTTGGCGTGCTTATGCCGGGTAACAACACCCGGGGGGTTTCCCGCAAGATTGTTGAGGAAGATGAACGAAAACGGCTGGTTGGGATTCTTAAGGGCATGACAATTGCCGAAGGATTTGGAATGATAGTCAGAACCGCAGGCAAGGGTGCCACTAAAACGCTTCTGACATCAGACCTCCGGTATTTAATGCGCGTATGGAAAAACATCGATAAACAGGCCATGGAAAACCAGTCCCCCTGTCTTCTTTATAAGGAACAAAGCCTGGCCGTACGGTCTTTAAGGGACTATTTTACAACAGATATTACAGAAATCCTCATTGACAATCCAGACACCTACAAAGAAGTTCTGGACTTCATCGGAATGATTGCACCCAAACAAAAAAAGATTGTCCGGCTGTTCAAAAGTGAAAAACCCATTTTTACAAAATACCAGCTTGAGGATCAGATCGCGTCCATTTACAAAAGAGAGGTGACGCTTAAATCCGGTGGTTTTCTGGTGATCGAACAGACCGAAGCCCTGGTCTCCATTGATGTCAACTCCGGCAAGTCCACAAAAAGAAACAGCATTGAGGAAACCGCCTATCACACCAACCTTGAAGCGGCTGAAGAAGTGGCACGGCAGTTGAGACTGCGGGATATGGGCGGGCTTATAGTGGTGGACTTCATTGATATGAAGGAACGCCGCCACAAGGCGGAGATCACCAAGACCATGAAAAAATATTTAAAATCGGATAAGGCTAGAACCAAAGTGGGAGGAATTACCGCCTTCGGACTTCTTGAAATGTCCAGGCAAAGAATCCGCCATTCCATCACTTATGGGGCCTATGAAATCTGCAGACATTGCAATGGCCGGGGGTTGACGCCATCTGTTGAAGTCCAGGTACTTGCACTGCTACGAAAATTGGCGCTCAAAACCCTGAAAGCGGAACCCGACCAAAAATTTATCTGCCGGGTACCCGAAGACGTCGCCTATTACATGCTTAATACCAAAAGAGAAGAACTTCTTGAGCTTGAAACAAAGCGCCACGTTGTCATAAATATTGAAATAGATCGCACAATGGTTTCAGGCCAGAACAGCGTTGATTAACGTTTGTAAACAAGGCTGACTTGCAGCAATTCTAAATTTGAGTTCGAGCAAGAGCAAGAAAAAAGCAAGCAGGAAACATAATACTTTATTAAATTTAGAATTGCCGGCTGACTTGACAATGTATATTTGTTTATTGTATCTGGAACAACCTTAGGTGAATTTAGAAAGGAGAGGCTTTGCGTACTTACAGGCAAAAACGACACCCAAGGATGGCGATCATCGCACTTGCCGTGGTTATTGCGACAGCCCTTGTAGTAATCTGGATTGTCATGGACAGACTACCTGATGACAATAGGCAAACTGAAGAGCAAAAGCCTCAAGTCACCCAGGATAAGTCCGGTGCCCCAAAAACAGATTCTTTGCCGGACGTTGTGGTCAAACAGATAAGCAAACCTGCAGTCATTGACTATAATGAGTTGGCAAAAGAAGGCATTATCAAGGATCTGATGGAATCCCGTAAAAAAGATCTGGGTGTCAAAAACAGTGTGGATCTGGTTGTCAAGTCCAATGAATCCTTTACCGTGGGCGAAAATACGGTTTCCATGGAAAAGGTGCTTGAACAGGCATTTGCCGGCAAGGGTAAGGTGCTTGAAAAGGAACTTGACGAATCCGGTGCCCAAAAGCCAGTGGGGTTAACCACCTACGGGATTTATGTGGTTCAGCCGAGAGATAATATTTGGAACATCCACTTCAGGATGCTTAAAGACTATTATATCCGTAAAGGTGTTCGATTAGAGGAAACTGCCGATGAACCCGAAAGTTCAGGCATGAGTTCGGGTGTCGGCAAAATTTTAAAATTCTCGGAAACCATGGTAATTATTTATAATCTAAAAGAAAAAGAGGTAACCGCGGATATAAACATCATAGACCCGCTAGGCAAGGTGGTTATCTACAATATGGATGAGATATTTGCCCTGCTTGAACAGATTGATTTTAATCATGTGGATAAACTCCGGTTTGATGGAAGTAATATCTGGATACCGGTACATTAATCTGAGCCCATCCATAAAAAGTCTTATTTCTGGACGGACACAGAAACTTTTAAAAATTTACCCGATTGAAGAAGGAGGAACATGTTGATTAGCACTGCATACGCCATGGGCGCCAATGGTGGACAGGGACAGGCCGGAGGTATAGCTGGTTTTTTACCCATCATTATTTTGTTTGCCATTTTTTATTTCCTGCTCATCAGACCCCAGCAGAAAAAAGCCAAAGAACATAAAGCAATGATCGAAAACCTTAAAAAAGGCAACCGGGTCGTAACATCCGGCGGCATTTTCGGCACCATTATTTCCTTAGACGACACCACCCTCGGTCTTGAGATTGCCGAAAAAGTTAAAATAAAAGTTGCCAGGTCAAACATTGCCGCCCTGGTCTCAGATAATGACGTCCAAGCCAAATCCAAAGAAAAAAATTAACCAAATCCTTCAGGAGTGATGAGATTGAAATTTTTTACCACAAAGCGCGTATTGATTCTGGGGGTCATTGTTGCTGCAATTGTATGCCTGCTTCCCACGTTCACCAATACCTGGCCCCATAAAAAAATCAACCTTGGCCTTGACCTGCAGGGCGGCATGCATCTGGTCCTTGAGGTGCAAAGCGAAGAAGCAGTTAAGGCCGAGCTTGATCGTACCATCAGTCAGCTTAAGCTGGATCTGAAAAATGAAAAAATACAGCATATGGGCATTAACAAGGCCTCTGATCATAAAATTATTGCCAAAATATCAGGCGCAGACAACAAATCAGGTGTGGAAAAACTGTTGTCGGATGAATATGCAAGCTTTGAAATTCCCTCGGTAGAAAATATTGACGGCGGTATTTCCTTTACCCTGCGCCTGCCTGACAAAGAGTCGAATTCCATCAAAAAAATGGCTACGCAACAAGCCCTGGAAACCATTCGAAACCGTATTGATGAATTCGGCGTCAGTGAACCGGATATCAGAATCCAGAGCGGCAACAGAATTCTTCTGCAGCTGCCGGGTATCAGTGATCCCGAACGTGCCAAAGGTCTGATTGGAAAAACCGCCCAGCTCACTTTTCAGCTTGTGGATGAACAGGGCGATGTCAATACCGCTATAAATGACAAGCCCCCTGTTGGAGATGAAATTCTTTATCAGGTGAAAAAAAATGCCAATACAGGCACCCAGACCCAAACGCCATTTCTGGTCAAAAAACATGTGGAGCTTGACGGCAGCCATTTAACCAATGCCCGGGTGGAGTTTGACCAGTTCCAGCAGCCCCAGGTGGGTATTGAATTCAGTCGTAAAGGTGCCAAAATTTTTGAACGGATCACCGGTGCCAATATTAACAAGCGCCTGGCCATTGTATTGGATAAAAATGTATACTCCGCACCCAATATCCAGGACCGCATTTCCGGTGGTAACGCCGTAATCACAGGGCATTTTACCCTTGAAGAGGCCACGGACCTTGCCATTGCGCTACGGGCCGGTTCTTTGCCTGCGCCGGTTAAAATCATTGAGGAACGAACCGTTGGTCCCACCCTGGGTGCAGACTCCGTGCGAACAGGTCTGATGTCCATGCTGGTGGGTGGTATCCTGGTTGTTATTTTCATGGTCATTTATTACAAGAGTGCAGGTTTGATCGCCGACCTGGCTCTGATTGTAAATATCATTCTGATCGGTGGTGGACTGGCCGTTTTTGGTGCCACCCTGACCTTGCCGGGTATTGCCGGTATCATCCTGACCATTGGTATGGCAGTGGATGCCAATGTTATTATCTTTGAACGGATCCGGGAGGAGCTTCGAACCGGTCGGTCGCCCAAGGCTGCGGTGGATGCCGGGTATGACCGTGCCACGTTGACCATCATGGACGCCAATGTCACCACATTGATCGCAGCCGTTGTTTTATTCCAGTTCGGTACAGGTCCCATCAAGGGATTTGCCGTAACCCTGGGGCTTGGTATTGTGGCCAGTCTGTTTACTGCTCTGATCCTGTCCAAGAGCATCTACGATATGATTCTTGCAAACAAACAATCCGACGTATTGAGCATATAACAGCCATGGGCTGACCTGGTCTACCAACAGCCAGGCTCAATCTTATAAAAGGAACTTATTATCATCATGCAGTTTATCAAGCCAGGTACCAAAATTGATTTTATGGGAATGCGAAAAGTCGGCTTTATTTTTTCCCTGATCCTGATTCTGGCAGGTATTGCCTCCCTGATTATTCATAATGGCCCCAATTACGGAATAGATTTTGCGGGCGGCACCCTGGTACAGGTAAAATTCCCCCAGAAAATTGATGTTTCCGACATCCGTAACGGATTGGACGAGATTGGGCTTAAAGATGTATCTGTCCAGGGATTTGGTGATCCGGAGGCCAATGAGTATCTGATCCGCACCTCCAGTGATGCCGACGCCTTGGGCAACCAGCTGGCTGACACCGTTTCAAGAGGGTTGAAGATGGCAACCTCCCTTGAGCCTGATATCCGGCGTGTGGAAATGGTCGGCCCCCAGGTGGGAGAAGACTTAAAGAAAAATGCGTTGCTGGCCATTTTCTATTCTCTGCTCTTTATCACGATTTACATATCCGGTCGTTTTGAACAAAAATGGACCATTGCCGGAATCACGGCCGGCGCATTAATGGCGGCGGTCTACTTTTTATCCGTCTTTAACCTGTCCATGCCTTTTTTAATTGCTGCCGCTTTAGTTATCTCTCTGGTGCTGTTCTGGTATCTTCAGCTTCAATACGCAATCGGCGCTATTGTGGCCCTGATCCACGATGTAACCATTACTGTGGGGATATTTTCCCTGCTCAACCTTGATTTTTCCCTGCAGATTATTGCAGCCCTTTTAACCATTATCGGGTATTCACTGAACGACACCATTATTGTATTTGACCGAATCCGGGAAAATATCAAAGGTCGCTCAAACCATTCCACGGTGGTGGATCTGTTTAACCGGAGTATCAATGAAACCCTGTCACGGACCATATTGACATCGCTGACCACACTGGTTGTACTGCTGGCTCTTTTCCTGCTCGGTGGAGAAATCATTCACAATTTTGCCTTTGCCATGATCATTGGTGTGATTGTGGGAACCTATTCATCTGTTTTCATTGCATCCCCCATTGTTTTTATGGCGCATAGAAAAAAATAAGGATTAGCCATGCCCGCATCCATACAACATATTTCAAGGATTGCGCTGTTTTTTCTTATTCTTTCTTTGACCCCTTCCTGCGGGTCTTTAAAAATATATGAACGGACTGACGGTCAGGCACAGGACACCAAGACAACTGTACCTGACACCACATCCGTTCCCATAGATACATCCCTTGATCAAGATATTCGTACCAGGCATCTTGAAGAAAAAATCAACCAGATAGAAAACCGGATTGCGCTGCTTGAAAAAAAAGCATGTTCACAAACCAAACCATCACCGCCCCCAAAGCAGGCGTATCCAGAGTCCTCGGCCAAGCCGGATCAGTCGTCACCTTCTGCAGAAACCGGAGATTTAGACCCTGTCAAACTTTACAAAAAAGGTCGGGCCCTGCTGCTTGAACGTAATATTTCTATGGCCCAGACACTATTTTCAGATTTTGTCAAAAAATTTCCAGACCATGAACTGGCAGACAACGCATTTTATTGGCTTGGGGAATGCAGTTACACCACAGGCAATTATGAAACGGCGGCAAAAATTTTTAAAGAACTTGTCCAGACCTATCCCAAGGGTCAAAAAGTTCCGGATGCCCTGCTTAAAACAGGATATTCTTATATGTCCATAGACGATGTAAACCAGGCTAATCACTATTTCAAACAACTCATCCTCCGCTATCCTTTTTCACCGGCAGCAGACAAGGCCCAGCAGAAACTCTCCTTAAAACAGTAGTGATTTAAGTGATGCCCTGTCCGGACACATATCTGCCATGGTTTCTATTAGCAGAACTGCCAGGTCTAAGTCCCCGTGCAATTAAAAATCTGATCCAACATTTTGAAACACCCGACGCCATTTTAAAGGCATCTAAAACACAACTTTTGTCTGTGCCGGATATATCCGCCAGGGTCATAAAAATACTTCTTGGACACAAAACATTTGAACCGGCTGCCCAAAAACGCCTTGCCCAGGTCCAGAATTCCGAATACAGGATGTTGGTGTTAACCGAACCTGAATACCCAGCCCTGCTCAAAGAAATTCCCGATCCCCCTGCCCTTTTATTTTATGACGGTACATTTGATCCCAATACGCCCTGTATCTCCATTGTAGGGTCACGCAATGCGACTCGCTACGGCATAGATACAGCCCGTTACCTTGCAGGGCGTCTTACGGCATTGGGCTTTACTATTGTGTCAGGCATGGCCCTGGGGATTGATACCGCCGCCCACAAAGGCGCACTTGAAAATGATACCGGGCAGACACTGGCTGTTCTTGGATCAGGCCTTGATTATATCTATCCCAGGCACAACCGGCCCTTATACAGCCGGATCAGAAAACAAGGCGCCGTGGTCTCCGAATTTTTTCCGGATACAGCCCCGTTGCCGGCTAACTTCCCCCGGCGCAACAGGATCATTGCCGGTCTGTCCTGCGGCACGGTTGTGGTGGAGGCTGCCCGGAAAAGCGGGTCTCTGATTACAGCCCGATTAGCCGGGGAATACAACCGCGAGGTATTTGCTGTCCCGGGCAGCATAAAATCCTCCAAAAGCCGGGGTACCCACCATCTGATTAAACAAGGCGCACGCCTTATAGAAAATGAAATGGACATCATTGATGAACTGTCTCAGTTTGTCCATACCACAAATCAAGTGCCTTCATATGAGCCGACAAAAAACAAACCAACCATGGACAAAATTCAGACCATGGTATATAAACACCTCGATCTTTACCCCGAACATATTGATCGTATCACCGCGTCAAGCGGTCTGACGAGCGCCCAGGTTTCTGCAGCCTTACTTGACTTGGAATTGTCAGGGCTTATTGTTCGTCATTCAGGCAATAAATTTTCAACCTTGGAGGAATAACATTGGCAAAACCGCTTATCATTGTCGAATCGCCAACCAAAATTAAAACCCTGAAAAAATATATTGGAAAGGACTATAATGTGGCAGCCAGTGCCGGCCACATCCGCGATCTTCCGGTCAAAACTCTGGGGATTGATGTGGACGACAATTTTAAGGCCAAATATGTCAATATTAAAGATAAATCTAAGGTCATCTCCAATCTGAAAAAAACCGCCGGTGACACGGATGAAATATTTCTTGCCCCTGACCCGGACCGCGAGGGGGAGGCTATTGCCTTTCATATCATGGAAATTCTGAAAAAAAAGGGCCGCAAATTCCACCGGGTCCTTATCCATGAATTAACCAAAAAAGGGATTGCCGAGGCCCTTTCCCATCCAACACAACCGGATGTGGACAAGTATGACGCTCAGCAGGCCAGAAGAAAGCTGGACCGGCTTGTGGGGTACCAGATATCACCGCTTTTATGGCAAAAGGTCCAAAGGGGACTCAGTGCCGGCCGGGTTCAGTCCGTGGCCGTTAAAATCATTTGTGACAGGGAGCGGGAGATCCGGGCATTTAAGCCGGAGGAGTACTGGACCATTACTGCGGATCTTGAGGGGGAAAATCCACCTGTTTTCAATGCGGCGTTGACAAAAATATCCGGGGAAAAAGCCAAGATCACCAATGGGGATCAGGCCCATGCCATTGTGGCAGACCTTGAAAAGGCCAGTTTCATTGTCCGTGAAATCAAAAACAAAACCATCAAGCGGAATCCGTTACCGCCTTTCATCACCAGTAAACTCCAGCAGGATGCCATTAACCGGCTGCGGTTCTCTGCCAAAAAAACCATGGTTGTAGCCCAACAGCTGTATGAAGGCGTTGAGATCGGCAGCGGTGGTCCCGAGGGTCTGATCACATACATGCGTACAGACTCCACCCGCATTGCTCCGGAGGCGGCCCAGGATGCTTTAGGCCTGATCCGGCAGTCCTTTGGCGATGACTATGCCTTGGATGCACCCAGATTTTTTAAAAATAAGAACAAAGCCCAGGATGCCCATGAAGCCATACGCCCCACCTCGGTTCACAATACCCCGGAAAAATTAAAATCCTTTCTGTCGCCGGACCAGTTCAAACTTTATGATCTGATATGGAAACGGTTTGTGGCCTCCCAGATGGCCCAGGCCCTGATCGACCAGAAATCTATCCTGATTGAGGCAACAGAGAAATACCTGTTTTCCGTTTCCGGATCTACGACCCGGTTTGACGGATTCATGCGCTTGTATGCGACCCAGGAAAAAAACAGTGAAAAAGGAATCCAGACCCTGCCTGCAGTGGAACCCAAGGAACAGTTAGCAACCCGTAAAATAAATCCAGACCAGCATTTTACAAAGCCACCGCCCAGGTTTTCTGAAGCATCCCTTGTCAAGGAGCTTGAAAAAAACGGAATCGGCAGGCCATCCACCTATGCATCCATTATAGCCGTGATCCAGGATAAAGGGTATGTGGATCTGATCAAACGGTATTTCACCCCAAGTGAGCTGGGCTTTATTGTCAATGATCTTTTAGTGCGTGCCTTTCCCAACCTTTTAGACATTTCATTCACGGCCCAGATGGAAACCAATCTTGATGATGTAGAACAGGGAAAACTCAACGAAGTTGAACTGTTAAAAGCATTTTATTCCAATTTTAAAACCACCTTGGATAATGCCAAGGACGATATGGTTTCCGTTAAAGGCGTAGGCATTGAAACCGACATCAAATGCCCGGTATGCGGAAAACCAGTTAATATCAAAATCGGTAAAAATGGGCATTTTCTAGCCTGTACCGGATATCCCGAATGCAACTTTACCAGTAATTACACAAGGGATGAAAAAGGCAATATTGAAATTGTTGAAAAGGTCCAGGACAGCGAACCGGTCAAGGACTGTCCTAAATGCGGCAAGCCCATGGTGGTGAAAGACGGCAGATTTGGATTGTTCATCGCCTGTACCGGATATCCTGAATGCAAACACACGGAATCCTTAGCCCAGGAGAACTCAAATAAAGATACAGGCGTCCCCTGCCCTAATGAAGGGTGCAACGGCACAATTATGGAAAAACACTCAAAACGGGGAAAAACTTTCTACGGATGTTCCAGATATCCGGATTGTACCTTTGCCACCTGGGACAAACCTGTCAACGAAAGCTGTCCCGATTGCGGCAGCCCTTATCTACTTGAAAAAAAGACAAAGCGGGATGGCAACATCCACAAATGCCCGAACCGTTCATGCGGATTTAAAAAAAGTGTTTTGCCTGATCCGGAAAAAGAAGATCCTGTTTAGAACCTGTTCAAGGGCCGTGGAAACAATAAAATTTCATGGCCCTAAGAATCAGACTGTAGTGCTTCAATCCCCACTACTTTGTAACCCGCATCAGTTATCACCTGGGTGACAAGCGCCTCGTCCACGGGAGAGTCTGAATTCACAATCGCATGCTTTTCTTCAAGATTAACCGTTGTTGAAGAAATCCCCTCAACACCATTAAGTTTCTCTGTTACGGTTTTTACACAATGCATACAGGTCATACCATCAATGTTAATTTTTGTTTTCATTTTTATCTCCTTATTTTCAGATTTTATAGTCTTTTGATCAGGATATTGAATTCCTTCATTCGGTTTAAAATATCTTAAT
This sequence comes from Desulfobacter sp., assembly GCA_035270145.1. Classification (GTDB taxonomy): domain Bacteria; phylum Desulfobacterota; class Desulfobacteria; order Desulfobacterales; family Desulfobacteraceae; genus Desulfobacter. Next base: position 16,525 of record DATFIL010000009.1, read on the forward strand.
CTCAACGCATTGGTCACAACTGATACAGAACTCATTGCCATGGCGGCGGCAGCAAACATCGGGTTCAACACCGGTCCGCCAAATAGGTAGAAAACGCCTGCTGCCAAAGGAATCCCTGCCGTATTGTAGGCAAATGCCCAAAAAAGATTCTGTTTTATATTCCGCAAGGTCGCCCGGCTCAGTTCTATTGCTGTCACAACGCCACTCAGGCTGTTCTGCATTAAAACAATACCTGCGGATTCCATAGCCACATCGGTTCCGGATCCAATTGCAAATCCAATATCCGATTGAGCCAATGCCGGGGCATCGTTTATACCGTCTCCAACCATAGCCACAAACGCGCCATCAACTTGAAGTTGTTTGACTTGCTCCGCTTTTTCGCCAGGCATGACCTGCGATACAACTTCATCTATTTTCACCTGTTTTGCGATGGCGGCAGCCGTTAGTTTGTTGTCGCCGGTCAGCATTACAGTTTTAATGCCCATCTTATGGAGCTTTGCAATGGCATCCGCTGAATCAGATTTTACGACATCTGCAACCGCAATGATACCGGCTAGTTTTTCATCAAGTGCCAGATACATGACTGTTTTACCTTCCTTAGATAGGATGTCGACTTCTGGAATATCATTTGCAGAGATATTATTCTCAGTCATGAATTCAATATTACCAAGCATCAGATTTCTATCATTTACTTTTACCCGAATACCTCTTCCTGCCACTGCAGTAAAATCGTCCAGCTGATAAAAGGGCCTATCCAGCTTTTCATATTCTTTTACAATGGCGGTACCTAAAGAATGTTCAGATCCTTTTTCTGCTGATGCTGAAAACTGTAAAACGTCATTTTTTTCAAACCCGTTAAATGCGATAACATCGGTCACCTTTGGTTTACCTTCTGTGATGGTGCCGGTTTTATCAAACACAATGGTTTTAACCCGGCTGGCGATTTCCAAAGGTTGGCCTCCCTTGATCAAAATACCCAGAGAAGCGCCCCGTCCCGTCCCGACCATAATTGCCGTCGGCGTCGCAAGTCCCAGAGCGCAGGGGCAGGCAATCACAAGTACTGCAATAAAAATTTTCAGCGCAAAGCTTATTTCTGCACCGCCGATAAACCAGGCACCGCCGGCAATCAGGGCAATACCAATAACAACCGGAACAAAATAGCCGGCAATGATATCAGCCATTCTTGCAATCGGCGCCTTACTACCCTGGGCCTCCTCAACCAGCTGAATAATCTGGGCAAGCGCGGTTTCTTTGCCGACGCGATCTGCGCGGTAACGAATCGTTCCGGTCTGGTTCATGCTGGCACCTGTAACTGTATCTCCAGCTGTTTTGTCAACCGGGATACTTTCTCCTGTCAACATGGATTCATCGACCGATGTGCGTCCCTCAAGGACAGTGCCGTCCACAGCAATTTTTTCTCCAGGTTTTGCCAGGAGCACATCACCTGGAACAACCTGCTCAATCGGGACAATGGATTCCTTACCCTCTTTCACAAGAATCGCTGTTTTAGGCTGTAATCCCATCAGTTTTTTTATTGCGCCTGATGTTTTGCCTTTGCTGACACTCTCCATATATTTTCCAACCTTGATTAATGCGATGATTACCCCGGCAGTTTCATAATACAGGTTCATCACAAGATCGGTCCTGCCTGTCAGTATCAAGACAGTATTAAACGCACTGTAAACAATAGCTGAGGTTGTACCTATGGCGATCAGAGAGTCCATATTGGGTTGTCCCCTGAAAAGTGCAGGAAACCCTTTAATATAAAAATGCAGGCCGCAGAAAATTATGGGAAACGTAAGCAATAGTTGACTCACAGCAAAAGTTTTCGGGCTGTGCATCGGACTGATGAAGTCCGGAAGGGGAATGCCAACCATCTCAAGCATGGCAATAGAGACCAATGGAATCGCAAAACCTATGGAAACAACAAGGCTGGAATATTGCTGTTTAAGTTCTATGTTTTTCTTATTTTCAGACGCTTCTTCACCGGCTTCCACAAGTTTGTAACCTGCTTTTTCGACCACATTGAAAATATCAGAAAGATCCGGTTTATTATCTGAAAAAGTTATACGGACTTTCTCAGTTGCCAAATTAACTGTTGCCGATTTTACCCCCTTCACATCGGCAATTGCATCTTCTACTCTTTTTACACATGCTGCGCAGGTCATTCCTTTAACGCCAAACGTCTTGGAATTTTCCGTCCTTTCAGGATATCCTTCGTATCCTGCTTTCTTTATTGCTGCTGTTAGATCCTGTATTTTAAATTCCTCAGGTTGGTAGGAAACTTTTAGTTTTTCTGTCGCAAAATTGACCGAGGCTTCTTTAACGCCCGGCACCTCTTTTGCGGCATTTTCGACATGACGGACGCATGCGCCGCATGTCATGCCATCGATATCAAACATTTGTGTCTTAATGGTCATAATCCCCCCTTTGTAATACATATTAATCCATTACAATGCCCTGATCAATGCAGTGCCCTTTTCAAGCAGCAAGTTTATATTTTGCTCTTTTTGCTTCTTGATCCTGTCAATCGTCATGAAGGCGAAAATTGGGAAAAGAACAATGATGGTTCCAATAAGAATCAGAGGAAAGATGTTCGTTGTAATTTTGAATTTTTTCATTAAAGGATTTTGTTAAACAGGCTAAGGGACTCGGAAGCGTCATTCAAGACCTGAACCCCGATAACCTTTTGAGCAGGTTATCCAAGTGTTCCCGGGCATAGGGTGTCATCTCGGAAAAATATAACCCGATTCCGCCCGAGTCTGTTCTGGCCACAGTGCCGGTAAGCTTAAAAGGCCGGGACTGACCGGGCAGGGAAAAGACGATTTTTGCCGGTACCCCGATATCCGGATTCATCCTGGATTTGATAAATACCCCGGAAGCACTCAGATTCTTGGTATTAGACTGAATAACTCGATCACCGATCAGAATATCCATTTCAATGGATTTATTCACCCGGGGATAAGATCTAGGTTCCTTGATATTACCAATATACGCTAAAACATCTTTCTGCTGCTCCTCAGTCAGGAAACGGACTTCCGATATTATCTCATCCAAGAGCGCATTATCTTTTGAAAAAATCCCCGTCACCTTCTAACTCCTTGTTTTTGATTGAATTAGAACCATGAAAATTTAAATTACTAAAATATAACATATTATAAAAAATATAAAAAGGAGAGGCCTAATATGGCCGGCAATTCTAAATATGAGTTGGTACGCCATCATGCTCTTGCTCATGCTCTTAATCTTGCTCTTAATCTTGCTCTTGCTCATGTTCTTGCTCGAAAAAATACTCCGAGCAAGAGCATGATAAAAGCAAACAGGAAAGATAATTCTTTATTAAATTTAGAATTATTGGCAATATTTACCATTTATTGTCAGTGTAACTTTTTTTAATAGAGAATATAGAAAGCTCTGCATGGCCTCATGTAGAAAAATAACTACAGAATATATATAAAAGGATAGGATATATGAAGTACTCACAGGCAAAACAAGGAAGAATATACATTATCCGTCTTGAAGACGGTGATATCATACACGAAGAAATTGAAAAATTTGCCAATAAAAAAGCAATAAAAGCTGCTGCGTTAACCATTATCGGGGGAGTTGATAAAGAGAGTAAGCTAATTGTCGGGCCGGAACATGGAAGGACAGAATCAATCACTCCAATGGAACACATCCTCAATCATGTGAATGAAATAGTGGGAACAGGCACAATCTTTCCTAATGAGAAAGGGGAACCCAAATTACACATGCACATAGCTTGTGGAAGGGGAGAGTCAACTGTAACCGGATGTATCCGTAACGGTGTTAAGACATGGCACATATTAGAGGTTATTTTATTTGAATTAATTGAGACCGGTGCTGTACGTGTGTTGGATCCCACTACAGGATTTGAATTGCTTAACCCATAAATATTTTTTTTATTCCTTGAGAATCATTCCGGCGGCGGACCCGATAGTTGCTCCGGCGGATCAAGGACACTATTGTCCTCCAGCAGTTTTCTTTCTAGGCTGGAGTGCATGGCAAGCTGGTCCCTGTATTTTTGGATTTCGGCCTGCTGCCGGATGATTTCTTTTCGGGTGCCATAAGCAAAAATGGTTTTGAGAATCAGAATAATTCCGCCGATCACAACAACGGCCAGAATGATCCATTTAAGCTGCAGGATGGTCTGAACACTGATCCGGCCCACTGCAATAAGCAGGTCGGGAACCATCCAGAAGAAAAAGGCCGCAAGCATAGCGATGGCCCCCAGTGAGTAAATACTCAGCCGACCGATGGAGGAAAACAGTTTTTCAAACCGGGATTCTTCAAAAATTTCATTTTCATTAGAATGTTTTTCTTCCTTGGCATCTTCGTCTTTAGATTTTTTGGTGCCGAATAGATCCTCAAAAGCCCGAATCAGAAAAACTATAAAGAAAATTGGTACCAGCGGCACACAAACCGATAATGCAATCCAGGTCCGCGTCGGGAATGGTTTATCAATGGTTTTCCGGATAATTTCATATCCTTCTTCTCTGTAATTTTCAATGCCGTATACGCTTTTGAATTCCGTGGTCCTGATCTGATTGTAAACGCCTTCATATATGATTTCTTTTTCAGGATTATAGATGGTAACCCACTCCTGATTTGCGCCAAGCCACATGCATACCGCCAGGATACCAATTTCAATCAGGGCAAAAATTGATATCATATAAAAAAGTCCGGGAATCCGGCCTTCAATTATTTTTTTCAGTCTTTCTTCACTCATTTACGCCTCATAGATTGCTCTGCTTATTGTGTTGCCAAAGATTTAGAATAATGTATTCTGACATTAAATGCACGTTTTTTTCAACCGGACAGCAATTCTAAATATGAAACGTTTTAGTTGAAAAACGCTCACAAAGACACAAAGATCTTTATTCGACTTTGTGACGCTTTGTGTCTTTGAGGCTTTGTGCGAGAATCAATTTAGAATTGCTACAACCGGACTGAAAAATACGGTTGAAAGTCCGGCAGACGGCTTGGAGGCGGTGTTTATCCTGTGGAGTGGTTTTAAAAAGGTCGATACTCAGATACCGTTCTCCGGTATCATTTTTTCGACCTCTACCATGTAATTGTTCTGTAAGACTTTGGATGGAATTAATATTCCGACGACGCGCATTAATATTTCACGCGATGTTGTAATTCCGGGTGTTTTTCCAGGGTTTTCAAAATCATGCGGAGGCGGCGGTCCATGTTCCGTTTATACTGACTGGCTACACCTGCCATTAAATAATAGCCAATCTCTTTATTATCATTAAACAGGTCCCGTAGTGTTTTCCCCTTCAGGGTTATTATTTCGCACGGTTCCTGGCAGATGGCCGTATAAGAGGCTTCTGGGTCCGAAAACATGGCTGATGACCCTAACGACCTGCCGGCCTGAAGAATATCAAAGATCACATCAGTATCTTCATCCAAGGGAACCTTCAACGCCACCTGTCCCATGACGATCATATAAAAAATATCAATATTTTCCCCTTGGGAAAACAGCAGGCTATCCTTATCGTAGATATTGAGCTGGGCCACTTCACTGATAATTTTCAAAAGATGATCCGGCATGTCGGAAAGCATGTTTATTCGCTTGAGATCTTCAATTTTTATCATTGTTATTCCTTCAGGTTAAGATATATATCAGTATAAAGAACCCAACCGCTGTAGCAGCCCCTAAACCAATGGGCATGGTCCCTTCCATGACATCGTTATAAAGTCTCGATTTTCTTAATTCCAGGTATCGTCCCCGGATACCGAAAACCAGCCAGATATTCACAGAGACAAACAGCGCAATCCTGGCCGGGGCATCTTTGAAGATAAAGGCCGAAGCTGAAGCCACAGACCGGACCACTTTTTCACATCCGGTATTTAAAGGGTTCAAGATGCCGGCCAGGATATGATACAATTTTTTTCCGCCTATGCGGTAACTCCAGTCTGCATCCAGGTTCACAGCCCGCTGTTCTGCAGGATAGATACCCGAGAGCAGCAATAGGCAAAAAGCCAGTGCTGAGAAGAACAACAACTCCGTCTGGGTGAGCACATGGGAAATGCTGTAAGGTTCGTAATCCACCGGGAACGGCAGCACTGAATATAAATACTGGGGGAATGTTCCGATGAACACGCATAAAAAGGCTGCGATGCCCATGGCAATAAGCATGTTTAAAGGGGCTTCCTTGACCCTGTGTCCTGCATCATGGCCGAAAAAAGCAAAAAACGGGATCTTGATGCCGGCATGGTGAAATACACCGGCAGCAGCAAATAAAAGGACCAGCCAGACAAAGACCAGCGCTCCCTGCCCCGGGTCATGGGACATGTGCGCCACAGCCGACATGACCATGGACTTGGAAACAAATCCTGAAAAAAGCGGGAATGCGGAGATCGAGGCGGCGCCCACAATACAGAAAAGACAGGTCCAGGGCATGCTTTTATACAATCCGCCAAGGTCTGTGGCATTAATCTTACCGGTGCGGTGCATCACCGCTCCCATGGTCATGAAGAGCAACCCTTTGAACAAAATATCATTAAAGGCATGGGCGCAGGCGCCGTTGACGGCAAGCTCAGTGCCGATGCCGATGCCCACGACCATGAATCCCACCTGATTGATCAGACTGTAGGCCAGCACCCGTCGCAGATCATTCTCAATCACGGCATAAAAAATGGGAAAGGCGGCCATGCCCACACCAATCCAGATCAAAAGATCCGTCCCCGGGTAGAGCCTTGCCAGGGCATATACAGCCGTTTTAGTGGTGAATGCACTTAAAAACACGGCGCCGCCAATAGTGGCCTCAGGATAGGCA
>DATFIL010000010.1:0-4479 GCA_035270145.1 Desulfobacter sp.
GTCCTGTCCTTTGCCGAAATTAACGACGCCATTTCAGATGATTTGCAATCCTTTGAGCAGATAGATGATATTGTCATTCAGTTTAAGGAACTGGGTATTGAACTGGTTGATGACAGAGGCAAGGATACGTCTGCCATTAAACCAGGTAAGACCAAAAGCGCCAAAAAGACTTCCCGGTCATCAAAAAATAAAAAGCTCAAAAGCGCTGGGTCCCGTAAGGGTAATGATGACGAAGAGTTTGAAAACAATGTCAATAAGAAAGGGAATAAGGACGCACTCTCTTCCCAGCGTGAACGTTCCGATATGGAATTTGGCGCGGTCACTGATCCTGTAAAGATGTATCTTAAAGAGATGGGTATGGTGACCCTGCTCAGCCGTGAAGGTGAAATTGAGATCGCCAAAAAAATAGAGGTCGGAGAACGGGATGTACTGCGGGCCATGCTGGATTGTCCTTTGGCGCTGAATACCATTTTTATGTACGGTCAAAAAATGGAAGAGAAGGCCATGCGGCCCAAGCACATACTCCGGGACGTGGATGAGGGGGACGGGGTGGTTGATGAAGTATCCAAGCAGGAAAAGTTCCTTGAATCCTTAGCTCGGATAAGAACCTTGCATGCGCAGAATCAAGATTACCGTGATCAGCTTGAAATCATCAGGAAAAGTACAAAAAAACACAGCAATCTCAGGGAGCAGATTGACTGCAACACAGAAGAAATTTTTGAACTGCTTAAAAGCTGGCGATTTGAATCCAATGTCATTGATAACATAGAAAAAAGTATCCGAAACACAATAATCTGGTTTAAAACCGTGGACAATCTGTTGGCCAAGTGTGCAAAGACGTTTAATGTCCAGCCTAGCACCATGATGAAACAGACAAAAGATCTGACCGGCTTTGTTGAATGGGCCACGGCAAGAAGTGAAATCACCCCGGAGTGTGCCATCACTCTTTTTAATGATATTCAGGCGTTGTGCGATCAGATTACAGAAAAAAAGGACTCTGTCAAAGGCGGTGTGGAGGAACTAAACGCAATCGTTCAGGGGATTGAAACAGGGCGTAAAAAAGCGGATTCTGCCAAACGTGAACTGGTCCGCGCCAACTTAAGACTTGTGGTAAGTATTGCCAAAAAATATACCAACAGGGGGCTGCAGTTTCTTGATTTGATCCAGGAAGGCAATATTGGTTTGATGAAGGCCGTGGATAAGTTTGAATATCGCCGGGGGTACAAGTTTTCCACATATGCCACCTGGTGGATACGCCAGGCCATTACCCGTGCCATTGCAGACCAGGCTAGGACCATCAGGATTCCGGTTCATATGATCGAAACCATTAACAAGCTGATCCGTACCTCCCGGTACCTGGTTCAGGAGATGGGCAAAGAACCTTCCCCCGAAGAAATTGCTGAAAAAATGGAAATCCCCATTGATAAGGTCCGGCGGGTGCTTAAGATTGCCAAGGAACCGATTTCCCTTGAAACTCCCATTGGTGAGGAAGAAGACAGCCATCTTGGGGATTTTATCGAGGATAAGAAATTTTCTATTCCTTCCGAGGCCGCTATTGATTTAAGCCTTGCCGAACAGACGCGTAAAATACTGGCAACATTGACGCCCAGGGAGGAAAAAGTGTTAAGGATGCGTTTTGGTATCGGAGAAAAGTCTGATCACACGTTAGAAGAAGTTGGAAAGGATTTTACCGTTACAAGGGAGCGTATTCGTCAGATTGAAGCCAAGGCCTTGCGTAAGCTCCGTCATCCGACCAGGAGTAAAAAATTAAAAACATTCATAGAGAATTAACGCTTGACAGTAAACAGGTGTTATTATATATATCAAAATTGCTTGTAACGCAGTACCAAAGCGGCTTTCCGGGCCTATAGCTCAGTTTGGCAGAGCCACCGGCTCATAACCGGTCGGTCCCTGGTTCGAATCCAGGTGGGCCCACCAAGAACTTGGTCATGTATCACTCGAGTATCAGGTTTTAAGTATTTGTACCGTGAGTCCCACGGAATTTTAAGCCTGTGGAGAACGTAGCTCTGGCTGGAAAATTTTTTCCGGTAAAACTACCTCTATGAAGCAGGAAGAAAAGGATAGATAATTTAGATTATCTTAGATTTTTCAGGACGGAAAGGATGATCAGGTCAACATGGATATGCCTGTAAAGCAATTAATTGTAATACGAAAATAAACTAAATCTAAAGCGTGGAGTGTACTCCACGCTTTTTTAATTTAGGACTTGTTCAAAGCATGCCTACGGTAAAACAGATTATTGATATTGTAGATGAAATTGCGCCTTTCTCCCTGGCTGAATCCTGGGATAATTCAGGGCTTCAAACCGGTGATCCCGGGTGGCAGGTGTCTAAAATTCTAATTGCCCTGGATGTCACAGAAAAAACACTGTCCGAAGCGGAAAAGTTGGGCTGTGACATGCTGATTACCCATCATCCTTTAATCATATCACCTGAAAAGAAAATTGATTTCAGCCGGATGCCCGGCGCTGCTATTCTGACCAGTGCCAGAGCCCGGATTGCCGTAGTTAGTGCCCATACAAACCTGGATAAAGCCCAGGACGGTTTAAACGACTATCTGGCTCAAAAACTGGGCATCATTTGCACGAATGTCTTTCTTGCCGATGCAATACAAAATGAATCTGCTGGACAGATTCAAGGGCTTGGGCGCATCGGGAGGCTTGGTGGGACCATGACACTTGAACAACTGGCTTGCCGAATTAAAAAAAAATTGGAAATTCCCCGGGTAAGAATTATTGGTAATCCCGGGGACATGGTCTCAACAACAGCTCTGTGTTCGGGGTCAGGCGGCTCTTTGACAACTCAATTTTTAGAATCAGGAATGGATGTATATATCACAGGGGATTTGAAATACCACGAGGCGCGGGATATAGAAGCCCATGGTAAATCCGCTGTCGATGTCGGCCACTTTTCTTCCGAATTCATTGCCGTTGAGCTTTTGAAAAAACGTCTTGGTGATATGTTTGATGCCGGAAAACATGATATTTTAATTAATACATATGATCAGGAACAAGATCCATTTTTAACCATATGAGGATGTAACACCTTATGTCAAAAACAGATATTGCCACCCTTGTAAAACTTCAGGAGGCTGAAACCCAAATAGTTCGTCTTAAGGAAGTACTGTACGAGGTTGAAAAAAAGAAAACCAAGCTGGCATCCAGGCTCAAACAGTTTGCGGCAGCACTCAAGGGAAATTCAGAACAACTTGAAAAGCTTGAGAAAAATTGTCTTGACAGTGAAAATGAAATTAAAGTTGTTGATGCACGTATTATCAAAAGCAACGAAACCCTTCGTAATGTAACCACAAATAAAGAGTATCAGGTGTTGCTCAGGGAGGTGGATGATAACAAAAAAAGAAAAGATGCCTTAGAGACAGAATTGTTACAGATTATGGAAGAGCGGGAAAAGTCCCAGGCTATTGTGGATGAAACTACAAAAGAATATCAGCAGCTTGAAGAACAGGTCAAAGCGGAACAGAATCAGATTGAAGAACAAACCACTAAAGACCGGAAGCTTCTTGGGGAATATCTTGAAAGCCAGAAAGAAATCGGTGCAAGTCTGGATCCTAAACTTTTAGATCGATTCAAACGTATTTCTAAAATGAATCAAGGGTCCGCCGTTGCCCAAGCGCAGGATCAGGTCTGTTTAGGGTGTTTTATGAATATTCCGCCCCAGCTGTATATTGAAGTTCAGCGTGGAAGTAAGTTAATATTCTGCCCGCAGTGCAGCCGAATTCTTTATTATGAGAAGGGCTGAGATTTTTGGGTTGAAGAACAATTTTTAATTTCGGTCTGACTGGACCAAACGGTCGCCGGGCGAATTAACGCCGGGAGGAAAGTCCGAACACCACAGGGCAGGACGCTCCATAACATGGAGTCGCGGTGACGTGAAGGAAAGTGCAACAGAGAGTAGACCGCCCAGCTGCTCATTGAGTGGAACAGGTGTTTTTAGCGCAGAAGGCTTGTTCCATTGAATGAGTGGCTGGGTAAGGGTGAAACGGTGCGGTAAGAGCGCACCAGTTTCCCGGGTGACCGGGAAAGCTTGGTAAACCCCGTCCGGTGCAAGACCAAATAGAGAGACGCTTGAGGGCTGCCCGTCCGAGTCTCCGGGTAGGTTGCTTGAGGTGTATGGCAACATGCATCCTAGATGAATGACCGTTGATTTTTTTGCGGGTAACTGCAAAAAGATAACAGAATTCGGCTTACGGGCCGGTCAGACCGAAATTTTATTAAATAGTGCCTGAACGGAAACGATGAATAGCTATGAATGACACCTGTGACATATCTTTTAAAGAAAAAGCAAATATTTTTTCATATGAGTATCTTCAGTGCATTCTGTTTCTTATTGGATTGAATGACGACAGTTATCTTTTTACCAAGAAACTTTGCTCAAAACTGATCATCACCTCCCACATCATGGAGGATTTTCTTGACTTTCATGGTGCAAAAAAAAACAA
>DATFIL010000011.1:0-12614 GCA_035270145.1 Desulfobacter sp.
CTATGTTCACAATGTTGCCTTGATACAAGGGGCAGAAAAATTTGTCCAATTATAAAACCCGGCCTCATAAGCGCATAATACTTGCTCAGATACGACGAGATGCCCGCGCTCCCGGATATAGCGGCCTTAATTCTGTAATTCTGGAGACATCAATAACATTTTGGGGCATTGATAATCGTTTCTGCCACTTGAGAATTGGAGGCATTGTTCAAATTCAAAAAACATACCGCTAAAGGTATTTCGATGAGTGTTCATGATGCGATAATCAAGATTGGTACAATTGAAATTTTCATTACTTTTAATCAGTTAACCCAAATAACCACAGCGGTATTTTTCGACTGTCCGTGGTATAGTTTGTATCAATAACAAGATAACTGTTCTTTACATCATAAATCTGCTTAAACGTTTTATTTTTTCCACCGATTTCAAATATCATATCCTGAACCCTGAAGTCTCCAATATCTGAATAATAAATTTTGGGAAAACAACCGGCAAAAAAAGTTTCACGCACGGTTCCTATATTGGCATCAACGCCAAATTCTTCAGCAAAGGTATAGAGAATATTCGTATTGTTAAAAAGTAATTTTTCAGGTTTCCTGGAGATTTTAGCTGAATATTTTTTGATGGAATGAAAAATTTTTGTATCATTCAGCATATCCAGATATGTATTCAACGTGGGCGGCGTAATCCCTAATTCCCGGGATAACCCTGCGACATTCACCTTATACGGCACCCTGGATTCAATAAGCTTTGCAATAAGTCTTTTAAACACGGAAACATGACCATATTCCATCTTATTGCAGGAAGGGATATCTTCATTGATGATCTTCTGCAATGCGTTAAAAAGCTTGGTTTTAAATTCATCTCTGTCCTCGATAAAAAACGGATAAGCGCCATATTTTAGATACTCAAGAAAGGTGCTGTATAGATTGGTATTGGAAAGTGCAAGATCAAGGCTGATTTGTGAACCATGCTTAATTATTTCATCCAGAGAATATTGTGCAAGGATCTTTTTTTCACTGAGTCCAAGAAATTCATGAAAACTTAATGTTTCCATATGAATTGTTACGCACCTTCTGCTCAAATCATATTTTTCATATAGAATATTCAGCATAGATGATCCACTGAACCGGATCATCATCTCAGGAAATGAATCATAAATATTTTTTAATTCCTGGGCCCAGTTTTTATATTTATGTATTTCATCAAAGACAATAACCTTTCCCCCTAGGATTGAAAATTCATCCGTCAGATCATAAAGCGTTGTATCTGCGATATATATGTCATCTGCACTTACGTATAAAAACGCGCTCATACTAAAATTTGTTTTAAGATATTGTAAAAGCAATGTTGTTTTACCAACACCCCTTTGACCAATAATTCCAACAAGTCTGTTGGGAGACAAAATTTTCTTTAAATATTTTTTTCGGATAAAATTCTCAGGCACAGCCTGAATCAGTCTTGCCTGTTTGTTTCTAAAATAGTTTAACATGGTATGAAATAATAAATTTGACTTTAGTTTATATTATAAAAACATATCAAAAAACAAAATATAATTTAATATATTACAAAAAATATGTAAATGTATTTTTCTTGATTTTCTATCCTCTGTTATAAGGTGGGGTGTCTAAATTTCCGATTCAACGAGATTCTTGCTTTCATTTATATATTCATGTAATGTGAATTTGATTCACTCAAAAGATACAATCTGTTGATTTTATTCATATTAAAAACTTAAGCATACAGCGCAAGTATGTGTGAGGATGACGGATTTCAACAATAACGCAAGAATCATTCATTTTTTGGCACTCGCAATGTGCCCATTGGTCACATATCTTTTAAGCACGAAGGACACGAAGGGTGATTGTACCCAGAGGTTTTATTCTTCGTGTTATTCATGCGCTTCGTGGTTAACAAAATCAACTGCCGGCAAAATGAAACCCGTCTGAAGCTGAAAGCAAGGGGTTTAACCTTTTACAGCAATAATTTGGACGAATCATTGCGCTACGGCAATATAAAAGATGCAACGGACACAGAGGGGGTAAGGAACCGATGAAAGTTCATAAACTGAATTTACTTGATTTTGAGAAAGTGAACACCCTGCTTGAGGGTTTTAACAAATCAACTGGGTTTGTGACGGCCATTTTAGATTTTGACGGAAATGTTTTGTCGAAATCAGGGTGGAGACAGATCTGCACTGAATTTCATCGTATAAATCCTGAAACCGCAAAAAATTGTACCATCAGCGATACGGAATTAGCCGGCAAAATGGCCGAGGGCGAGACATACCATTTCTACAAATGTTTAAACGGATTGATAGATGTATCTGTACCTCTTGTAATCAATGGTGAACATATTGCCAACCTGTTTTCCGGTCAATTCTTTTTCGAAGAACCCGATATTTCCTTTTTTAAAAAACAAGCTGAGAAGTATGGATTCGATGAAGATAAATATTTAGCAGCACTCAAAAATGTACCTGTTGTTTCAAGGGAAAAAGTTAAAACGACAATGGACTTTTTGCTGAACATGACCCAGCTTATCAGTGAAACAACGTTTCAGAAATTTGAACAAATGGAGCTGAATAAAGCCATAGAAGAAAGCGAAGTTAAATTCCGTTCTTATGTAGATAACGCTCCACATGGTATATTTATTACCGATGAAAATGGAAAATATATAGATGTAAATCCAGCTGCTTGTAAAATTACAGGTTATTCAAAAAAAGAACTTCTCAATCTCTCAATACCCGACCTTTTACAGCCGGATTTTATTGAAACAGGAATGAAAAATTTTCAAGAGCTAACCCGGAAAGGATCGGTGAATAATGATCTTGGCTTTGTTGCGAAATCAGGTGAAAACCGTTTCTGGAATGTATCGGCGGTTAAACTTTCTAATCAACGTTTCTTAAGGTTTGCAAAGGACATCACCGAGCGCAAGCAGGCAATTGAGGATCTAAGAAAAAGTGAAGCCAAGCACAGCAAAATGCTTGCGAACATCGGTGATGTAATTGTTATCATCGATCAGAATGGCATTAATAGATATAAAAGCCCGAATATCGAACAATTGTTTGGCTGGAAACCTGAAGAAGTTGTCGGGGCAAGCGCATGGGATAATGTACACCCTGATGACATAGAGCCCACCTGGAAATTTTTTGAAAAGATAATGCACAAGCCTGATGTCATCGGGACTATCGAATGCAGATATCGTTGTAAGGATGGCAGCTACAAGTGGATAGAATTCACAGGAACCAATCTTTTTCATGATCCTGATATACTGGGACTTTTGGGGAATTACCAGGACATCACCGAACGTAAGCAGGCGGAATTAGCTCTTCTGGAAAGCGAAACGCGTTTTAAAGCACTTCATAATGCATCTTTTGGAGGCATAATTATTCACGACCAAGGGGTTATTCTGGAATGTAATCAAGGCCTTTCGGAGATGACCGGCTATGAATACGCAGAGCTTATCGGAATGAACGGACTTATGTTGATCTCCGAAAAATCTCGAAAAAAAGTAACCGATAATATCCGAGCGGGTTATGAAAAACCTTATGAAGCATTCGGTTTGCGGAAAAATGGAGAAGAATTTCCCATGCGCTTAGAGGCCCGGAATGTCCCTTATAAAGGGAAACAAGTAAGAACTGTCGAGTTCCGAGATCTAACCGAACAGAAACAGGCTGAAGCGGAAAAAGAAAAACTCCAGGCCCAACTCTCACAGGCACAGAAGATGGAGTCCGTGGGGCGTCTGGCCGGAGGCGTAGCCCACGACTTTAACAATATGCTCAACATAATCCTCGGCAATACAGAAATGGCAATTGAGGACATAGCCCCGGACGATCCGGTGCACGGAAACCTTGGAGAAATTTTATCTGCGGCCAAGCGCTCTGCCGACATCACCCGACAACTGCTGGCCTTTTCCAGAAAACAGACCATTGCACCCAAGATCCTTAATCTCAACGATACCATCGAGAGCATGCTCAGGATGCTTCGACGACTAATCGGCGAGGATATCGACCTGGCGTGGCTACCCGGCGCAAATATCCGGCAGGTCAGGATGGACCCGTCACAAATCGATCAGATTCTGGCCAATCTGTGCGTCAACGCCCGCGATGCCATTGCGGACGTAGGAAAGATCACCATAGAAACCGGCAACACGACCTTTGATTCCGCCTGTTTTGCAACACATTCGGGCTTTGTTGCTGGTGATTTTGTCCTGTTGGCGGTCAGCGATGACGGCTGCGGCATGGATCAGGAGACAATATCTAAGATGTTCGATCCATTCTTTTCTACCAAGGATGTAGGTAAGGGCACCGGTCTGGGGCTGGCTACGGTGTACGGCATCGTTAAGCAAAATGACGGTTTCATCAATGTTTACAGCGAGCCGGACCAGGGTACCACCTTCCGGATCTATCTGCCCCAGTATCGGGGTGAAGCCGATAATCCGGAGAAAAAAACAGCAGACAAAATAGACATGGACGGAAATGAAACCATTTTGTTGGTGGAGGATGAACCGTCCATCCTGCGGATGACCCGGATAATGCTTGAACGGATGGGCTACACGATCCTTGCAGCAGGCACCCCGGGGGAAGCCATCGCTCTTGCTCGAGAACATGCTGGTGAAATTCATATGCTAATGACTGACGTGGTGATGCCGGAGATGAACGGCCGGGACCTGGCCAAAAATCTGTTGTCGCTTTATCCGGACCTCAAGCGATTGTTCATGTCCGGCTATACAGCCAATGTGATCGCCCACCATGGCGTATTGGATGAAGGCGTTCAGTTTATTCATAAACCGTTCTCAAAGCAGGATCTGGCAATCAAGGTTCGAAAGGTGTTGGATGAGGCCACAGGCTAAAGTTGCAGATTATTATTCTCTCTTGTTTCCTGTATCTTGTCTATAGCGTCTCTACCTTGACATGCTTGGGGGCATGGCCTAAAATTATAATATTTTTAATATAACCCCTAACCGCACAGGCAATATGACAGTCCCCACAGATTTTCAACCCCCTTCCAATACACCCCGCAGTCCCGGCAAATTTTTGCAAAGACGCTGGTTCCGGGTCATTTTTTTAACATGTTTACTGGGCGTTTGCCTTGTGGCCGGTCTGGTTGTGGCCGGTCTTTTTTTTATTGAAACCAGGCCTGCCCAGGCCTTTATCCAAGAGCAGGTCAACAAAATGATTCCCGGCAGCCTGTCATGGGAACAGTTTCGCCTGGATCTTAGAGCGGGCAGGGTTCAGATATCCGGCGTTCACCTTAAGGGTGTTTCCGGCAAAGAACTGGCCGGCATCCCTTTGGTGACAGCCAAGGTTGACTGGTCCGGGGTGACCCGGCAGAAAATTGAACTGACCCGCATCCTGATTGACAAGCCTGTCCTTGATATCAGCATGTCGGAGCAGGGGGATATTGACATTTTGTCGGCCCTGGTTGCTGACACCGGGTCGCCGGCGGATGCCAAGGCTTCCGAGCCTGGCCACTCCCCGGGCATTGATTTTTGGGTCCGTGAATTCACGGTGAATCAGGCTCAGATAAAAATGACAGCCCCGCAATTTAATACGGATATTCCGGAGTTGTCTGTTGAGGTGACCGGGTTTAAACTGGCCGATCTTTCCGCGTCGGTTAAAGTGGTCCTGGCCGGTGGTCATCTGGGCTTTGAGGGTATTGATCTTGCCCTTGACGCCTTTGATGGCCAGGCCCGCATTGACAAAGACAAAATTTCAGATATTGGTATCCATGCCGGGATGCCGGGCATTGAATTCAACGCCAACGGGTCTGTTGCAGGACTTTCGGGGACAGTGACGCCGGATTTGACAGCCACCGTTGAGGTGCAAGCGCCGTTGGCCACAAAGGCCCTGGGCCTGACCGAAGATCTGGTCCGGGGGAATGGCCGGATTAATTTAACGATTAAAGGCGGTATTGATAATCCCCAGGCCAAAATCCGGTTTGAGTTCGGCCGGGGCACTATAAACAAAACGGCCATATCAGGCATAAATGTTTACGCCGGGCTTGAGGACCGGCATTTGACCTTTAAAGATTGCCGGATAGATCTGCCGGCCGGGACCATTCCTTTTGGTGGTGATGTGGATCTGTCAAAAACCTTTCCAAAGGGGTTTATCAGTTCCATGGCCGGCCTGGACACCCTGGCGTATACTTTTTTTCTTAATCCGGACAGCCTGGCCCTGGATGCCCTTGAATTGGGCCAAAATACCCCGGCGGGGAAAGTTGCCGCCCAGGTTCGAATCAAGGGCCAGGGTGTGACCCCCGGGCAGATGTCTGCCCAGGCCGACCTGGATGTTACGGTCCATGACCTGATCCTGCCCCGGATGTCCGGACCGGCAAAGGTGCAGTTCAAGGCCGGTGCTGAGCTGGAAAAAGAACATCTGACCCTCACCGGCCTGACCCTGGACGGACCCGGCATGACCGGTACAGGGGCTTTTCGGCTGGATATGCCGGGTTTTGATCCCCGGACCATGACAATGACCGGAAATCTGGACCTGGATGTGGCGGACATGTCAGTGCCCTTAAGCCTTGTTGGCCAAAAAGGTTCGGGCAGTGCCGGTGTCCATGCCGTGGTCAAGGGTGCTTTGCCGGCACCGGATTTGACCCTGGATATCAATGCCGCTAATCTTGCTGTCAAGGGGTTCCAGGCCGATGAAGTGCTTTGCAAGGCCCGGATGGACCAGGGGGTGTTCCAGGTTGAGACGCTGACGCTTAAACGCAACCAGGGGACGCTGAATGCCGGAGGAACCCTGGCGTTGGGCGGAAAAAAAGGCCAGGCGCATGCCCTGGACTTGACCGTTGAATTTAATCAGCTTGAACTGGACGAACTGGCCCCGGAACTGGGGGCCAGGGGGACTTTTTCCGGTAAAGTGACCGGGACCGGGTCTCTGGAAAAGCCGGATATTCACGTTTCTTTTTCAGGACAGAATCCGGGTTTTGAAACATATGTCCTGGATAACATCCAGGCACAGCTTAGGTTTGTCAACAGTATTCTGACCTTTGAACAGGCTCGCATCCGGAAGAATAACGCGCATTTGGATATCTCCGGGCAGGTCAATGTGGCGGACAAGACCCTTGATGTCCGGGCCGTTATTCCGGAAACCGACCTTAAGGGTATTGACCCGGCAGCTGATGCCGCCCTTGCTTCGGGCAGGCTGGGTCTTGATATTTCCGCCACGGGCAGTCTGCTTGCCCCGGATATCTCTGGGCGCATTAAAGCCTGGGATCTGCGCCTTCCAAATGCCCCGGACATGGCGGCTGATGCCGGTATCGACATAGCGGTGCACGGGCCTTTGGATAACCTGGAAGCGTTGCAGGCATCGGTTAATATCTCCCGGCTGGCATTGGCAAACCAGGAACAGATGCTTATCCGCATTGAAAATGCCGCAGCCCGGCTCAAAGCCGGCCGGTTCACGCTTGATCCGGTGCCGGTCCGGATTAAGGACAAGGGCGCGCTTACCCTGTGGGCAAACGGCGATATTAAAGGCGATCTGGCGGCAGAAGTCTCCGGCAGCCTGCCTGTGTCTATACTGGTTCCCCTGGCAGACGGGATAAATTTCGCAGAAGGGGAAATTTTGATCTCGTTGCGCGCCAAGGGCAAAGCTGCCTCGCCTGATCTTAGTGGCAGTTTTGAATTTTTAAACATGGCCCTGGACCTGCAGGCCTTGGAAGCGCCTTTGCAGAATGTTAACGGCCGCATTTTATTCACCCCTGAGGCGATTAACATCCTGGATGTTACCGCCGATCTTGGCGATGGTAAAATAACGCTGACTGGAAAGGCTGAGCTGAAAAACGGCGTACCGGATAAGTTTAAACTGAACTTTGACGCCGGCCAGGTGCCGGTGGACGTACCTGATACCCTGGAGATGACATTGAACAGTCAACTAACCTGGGCAGGCTCCATGGATAAATCAGTGATTACCGGCCGGATAGACATCTTTGAAGGTACCTATTATAAGGATGTGGATTTAAGTCTGATAAGCATAGCCGCCCAGAAAACCAAAAAATCCCGCCCCAAAGTACGGGAACCTGGGCCGGATTTTTTAAAAACCATTGGGCTCAATATTTATGTTACCCGCAGGGAAGCGATTGTCGTGGACAACAATCTGACGTCCATGAGCATCAGTCCTAATATCAGTATCAGAGGAACTGCGTATGCGCCGTCCCTGGATGGCCGAGCCGTTGTAGATGAGGGCACTATTAATTTCCAGGAAGCTCAATTCGAAATCATTGAAGGGTCCATTGATTTCATCAATCCGTATAAAATCGAACCCGAAATTACCCTGATTGGTGAAACCACGATATCTTCCTATACCATTACCCTGTCTGTGACCGGCACGCCGGATGACCTTGTGCTTGAATTTTCTTCGGATCTTGATGCTACGGATGCAGATATTTTTTCCTTGATTGCCTTTGGAAAAACTACGGATGAAATGAGTGGAGACAGTGACGGGGGGGAGATGACGGCAGCGGCCATCGCCAAGGTGATGTTAGATTCTTTAAGTGAAAAAATTAAGGAGACAACGGGATTGAGCGAAGTCAGCTTCATCATGAATCATGAAGGTAACGAAACCAGTGTACATGTCGGATTAGGCGCAGATCTTTCCCGCCGGCTCAGTGTCTCCTACGGCATAGATATCAGTGACGGAGAGACGGTTCAGACGGTTACCACCTATTACAAAATTCTGGAAAACCTGTTGTTAAGCAGTTTTCAGGATACCAGCGGTAAGTTGGGCGGTGAATTTAAATACAGGCTGGAATTTAGATAATGATGCGATTTTATTTTTTGGTTTTTACGGCCTGTGTTTATCTGGGGGGCGCTGTGCCTGTTTTTGCGGCAGATGCCGGCAAGGTGGCTGATATCAATATCATGGTTAAAGCGCCCCCTGAAAAACAGGCGCTCTGGCGTTCCATTGCCTCAAGCTTTATCCCCATAAACGTTGGGGATGATTATTCCATCGAGGCCATGGATATTGCTGTCAAGGCATTAACACAGGCCCGGCTTTTTGAATTCATCGATGTACCGGATCCTGAAAAAACTGAACAAGGTGTGGTGCTCACTTTTGAATTGACCCCGTTTTTCAGGATACAGGATATTCAAATTAACGACGCATTCCCCTTGTTTGAGCAAGAAGTGTTGAACGCAATGACCATCAAGGTCGGCGGCGTTTATCAAGCGCAGCAAACGGCAGATCAGGCCCAGCGGGTGGAAAAACTTTTCAAGCGCCAGGGGTATTATGCGCCAAAGGTTAATGTATCTGCGATGAAACAGGTCAATGGGTACGTTATTGACGTGGATATTGACAAGGGCCCGTTTCACAATATCCGCAAGGTTGAATTTAAAGGCAACGATAATATCGGCCAGGCCCGTCTTAAATTTGTAACCGGGTCCTGGCGCAGATCCCTTTTGCCGTGGCATGGCAACCGGTTTACAGACAAAGTGATGAAGGCTGATATTAAGAACGTCATACAATTTTACCGGGAAAAAGGGTATGCAGATGTTCAGGTAACAGCAAAACCGTTGCCGGTTAAAGGCCGTGATGCCGTGGATGTTGTTTTCACAATTGATGAAGGTCCGCTGTACAAAATTGATATTCAGGGCAATGAGGCCTTTTATAAATGGTCTTTGGAAAAAGAACTTTTGCTCGAAGAGCGCGGGAACAAAAACGATTTTGCCCTGAAAAAAAGCATGCGCAATATCAGGGAACGGTATGAGGCAAAAGGGTTTCGAGATGCAAACGTTAAAGATGAAAAAAAGGACTCTCAACATCCGGGTGTGCGGCAGGTCAATATCGTTATCGACGAAGGGTTAAAGTACATAGTATCTGAACTTAAAATTAATGGTGCAGATACTTTGCCTTTAAAGGAACTTAGAAAAAATATTTTGACCCGGGAAAAGGGTGTTTTCAGCCAAACTGAACTGAAAGATGATCTTAAAGCGGTTAAGGCCTTGTACTTTACCAAAGGGTTTACAAGAACCAAGGTAAATAAAAAAATTAAGATCAGTGATGCACCGGATAAGAACGAAAAACAGGTGGCCGTTGAGATCATCATACAGGAAGGTCCCAGGACAAAGGTCAAACAGGTCGATATACAGGGGCTTTCGGTCATTTCTCTGGACGAAGCCCATGATCTCATGGCCATGAAGAAGGGGCGCTGGTATGACAGTGCCCTTCTTGAGGATGATATTTCAGCACTGCAGCAGGCCGTATCGGAAAAAGGCTATCCCCATGTCCAGGTAAAAGCGGATTCCAAATTTTCCCGGGACAGAACCCGGATTCGGGTCACCTATCATGTGGACCAGGGACCCAGGGTGGTGGTGGGCAATATTTTTTATGTCGGGCGCCTGCGGTTGAAACCGGACGCGCTTGAAGATGAGATGGAGATCGCCCCGGGAGATCCGTTTTCCATGCTTAAGATTGTGGACTCCCGCAGGAACATCCAGGATCTTAATGCCGTGGATAGCGTCAGAATCAGAATTGCAGGTCTTAAAAACCGGCAGCCCGAGTCTGACTTGATTGTGGAGATATCCGAAAAAAAACCCTATTATGTGGAAGTGGCTGTCGGATATGATACCTCCCGGCATTTGTACATGGAAACCGGCATCGGGGATAAGAATTTTTTGGGGCATAACCTGAATATCGAAACCGGTTTTGAGTTGAGCCAGGTGGGGTACGGCATGGATATTTCCTTAACTGAACCAAGGTTTCTTTCTACCCGCTTCAGTTCCAAAAGCAAAGCCTATACACAAGAAAACGAGGCGTTCAACAAAGACTACGGCATCAGAACCTATGGCCTGTCCCAGACATTTCTGCGCAATTTTAACAATAAGAAGATTCACTTTTCTTTAGGCGGGGGGTATGAATACAGGAATCAGTACTTAAGGGTGGATCGTGAGCTTGATGATGATGAAAAAGACGATTATGGGGTTCGCCATATCGGCCAGGTGAATACAGGTCTTAGCTGGCGTACCACCGATTCCCTTGTCCACCCCCGAAACGGGTTGTTTGCATCGACAACGTTTGATGTGTTCAAAGGCACTGATTCCAGTCTTGATGACTTTTACAAATACAGCCTGGAGCTGCGGTATTATTTGTCGGTCACCGACGATCTGGTTATTGCTGTGCGTGGCCGCTACGGATACATGGACACTTACAGGGACAATACCGATATTTCCGATGACCAGCTTTATTATCTGGGTGGTGCGTCAACCGTAAGAGGGTTTGATGAAAATATGCTGCAGTATGATGCGGATGATAATGCCGTGGGGGGCCGGTCCATGATGCTGGGCTCTGTGGAAGCCCGATACGATTTGAGTTTAAATTATGAGTTTGCCCTGTTTTTTGACACCGGCGCTTTAACCGAAATCCAGGAACCCGGCATCCCGGAATCATTCAGAAGCAGTGTCGGTATTGGTCTGCGCCGTCAGACACCGGTGGGGCCTATCAGTTTGCTGTACGGCTGGAAATTGGATCCCCGAGCTGATGAAAGCAAGGGCTGTTTTTATTTTTCCATGGGGTATACTTTTTAATTCAGCTTTACAAAGACCAGGATCGTCCTTAAAGTCATTTGGTGGTAGCTGGGAGGGACGGTTTGACTTGTTTTGTCAGTTAAAATTTTTTATAAAGCCGGCTCTATGGTCATGGACCGGTACGGCAGGGTGTCGTAAAGGCTTTTTACTTGATGATCGAGTTTTATCCTTGCGGCCGTGGCCAAAATAATCTTAGGATAGGCAATTTAGACATTTAAAAATGCACAAATTAAGGAATGGTAATGAAACTTATCGTGGGCTACAAACATGGCACAAACCAGGCGGAAAATCTTCTTGAACTTGCATCGAAACGGGCGCAACTTTTTAATGCAACCGTATTGATCGTTACCGTAATGTCCGAGGGTATGGAAAAGGATCAGGAGCTGATTATTCAGGCGGAAACCGCTCTGGAAAAGGCCAAAACCCATTTTAACAATAAAGATATCCCCTGTGAAACCCATTTACTTATTCGCGGCATTGATTCAGGGGATGATCTGGTTAATTTTGCCAAGGAAACCCAGGCAGACGAAATCATTATCGGTGTAAAAAACAGAACCAAAGTGGGAAAACTGCTGTTGGGTTCCACAGCCCAGGCCGTGGTTCTCAATGCCCCTTGCCCGGTGGTTACCATGAAATAACAATTTTAAACAACAAGGTAAAAGCCATTGCAGGGAACATCCATCACCTTTGAAAACAGTTCACCTATTTGCCTTTCCAATGTACCGACCAATCCGGTTTCACGTCTTGCCCCAACGCCCAGCGGTTTTTTGCACCTCGGCAATGCGGTAAATTTTCTGGTGACCTGGGCCGTTGTCAGAAGCCGTAAAGGGCGCCTTCATCTGCGTATTGATGATATGGACGGTATCCGTTTCAGGCCGGATGTGCTGGACGATATTTTTACCAGCCTTGATTGGCTGGGACTGGACTGGGATACAGGCCCGGCAGGGCCGGATGATTTTTATCGAAATTATTCTTTACACAAAAAAAAGGCGTATTACCGGCACAGGTTGCAGGCCCTTGGTAAAACAGGGCAGAAAACCTTTGTGTGCCGGTGCAGCCGGGCATCCATAAAAAAGAGATCTCCCAAT
>DATFIL010000012.1:0-2024 GCA_035270145.1 Desulfobacter sp.
GTATATCCAGATCCGGGTCAGGCGTTTGGGCTTTCAGGGTGGGAGGGATAACTTTGTGGTGCAACGCCAGGGCTGCCTTGATAATGCCTGCAGCACCTGCGGCCGCTTTGGCGTGCCCGATCATGGATTTCACGGACCCGATGGCTGTGGATTCGGTTGTGTTGTCTTTAAAAAATTGTTTCAGTGCCGTGAATTCAACCTTGTCGCCTACCCGGGTCCCTGTGCCGTGGGCTTCAATCAGTCCCACGGATTCGGGCAAAATACCTGCATTGCCATAGGCGTTTTCCAGGGCCTTGATTTGTCCTTTGGCCTCCGGGGCATATACGGCCGAAGTGCGCCCGTCACTGGACGTGCCCATGCCTTTAATGACTGCATAAATCCGGTCTTGATCACGTTGGGCATCCGACAGCCGTTTGAGCACCAGCAGACCGACGCCTTCGCCAAGCACTGTCCCGTCGGCGTTTTCTGAAAAGGGCCGGGCGTCACTGGTGTGGGACAGTACGCCGGTTTTGGCAAAGCACATGTGCATGAAAATGTCATTGAGGGTATCCACCCCGCCGGTGATGGACATATCGCACTGTCCGGTTTCAAGTTCCATGATGGCCGTATGAATGGCGGAAAGAGAGCTTGCACATGCCGCATCACACACCGTGTTGGTGCCGGACAGATCCAGACGGTTGGCAATTCTTCCGGCCACCACATTGCCCAAAAGGCCTGGAAATGAATTTTCCTGCCAGCTGACATAGGAATCGCTGATCCGTTTTAATACGCTTTCCTTTTTATCAGGATCAATGCCGGCGGCATCCAGGGCGTTTTTCCAGAATGGGTGCCCCAGCCTTGCGCCAAGGGGGATCACCAGTTCCTGGGTGCCGGTTACCCCGAGGATGACATTTACCCGTTTTTCTTTCAGATGGGCATGACCTACAGGGTAGCCTGCATCGGCAAGTGCCATGCGAACCACTTCCAGGCCGAGAAGTTGGGAGGTGTCCGTGGCGTCAATGTTTTTGGGGGGCATGCCGTAAGTTAACGGGTCAAAGGCAATGTCCGGTAAAAAACCACCTCTGTTGCAATAGACATGGTCCGGGCATTCCGGGTTTTCATTGAAATAATCTTTCGGACGCCAGTGTGAGTCTTCGGGTACTTGTGTTATGGCATCAATACCGTTGAATATTAATCTCCAGAATTCTTTAAGGTTTCTGGATTCCGGGAAAATACAGCCCATGCCGATGATGGCAATGGGCGTTTTAGGCGTACAAGGCGTCTGTGTTTTGCTTGGGGCTTTGGGTGTCATATATGAAAACAATTATGATATGGTTGCTGGTTTAAAATATATTTTCAGAACCATATATATATGGCAAATAGGCGCGAATCATCCACCAGCAGGGATATTGACAAAAGTTTTACATAGATTCAGAAGAGATCAGTTTAAAAATTTCATCAAGCGGCATGGGAGAAAAAAGTCCTGCACCGGGGGGCAGTTCAAGCCCCTGGGCCCTTGCAAATGCGGCCCTGGTGACAACACAGGCGCCGGTGAGCAGATTCATGGCGATTTCTGCTGCAAACCGGTTGGTATGGGGCTCAAGAAAGCTGCCTTTGGCCCATTGGTTGAATGCCCCCATGGCAGGGCCGCACCAGACCTGGTAGTCCATTTTACGCTGGGGATTGCCCTGGATGGCCCACCTGGAAGACTGCCCAAGATAGGATCTGAAAACCAGGGCCATTTTGTGGGCCGGATTCTGTTCTGCCCGATCCACCTCCTGCTGAATTCCCCGTGACAGGAAAAAATCCCGGGTGGATTGCCATGCCGTATCAAACGAAGTTAATAGATATTTATCTTCAATTTCTTTTTGGGCCGCCGGGGGAAGGTCTGCAAAACAGGTATAGCTTTTGTAGAACTGATACAGTTTTTCCGCGCGTACAGGAAACAAGGTACCCCGTTTAAGCACCTGAACCCGCGCGCCGATTTCAAACATGTCTGCGGAAGGCGCCATGGCAACGTCCGCCTGTTCAGTCTGGCTGAGCAG
>DATFIL010000013.1:0-2232 GCA_035270145.1 Desulfobacter sp.
AAAATGCAAGCTTATGTTTATCCAAGGACCGGACAAAGGGAATATCCAGGTCCATTATCCCTGGCCCGTATACCTTATATAACAGGGCCACCGCCATGCGCCAGGGTGCCATCACCGCCGCATCCCCTCCGGGCATGGGCAGGTAATCCAGCCGGGCCCGGCGCTCAAACCCGTCATAGGTACAGGTCAGGACTTCACCGCCCCAGATATGACCGTCCGTACCCAGGCCGGTGCCGTCCAGGGTCAGGGCAAGCACCGTTCCATCCAGGTGGTTTTCCGCCATGCAGGCAAGGGCGTGGGCATGGTGGTGCTGGACCCCGATCAGGGGAATGCCCTGATCCCCGAGTCTTTTGGCGAACTGAGTGGAAAAATATCCCAGATGCAGGTCATGGGCCACACACACGGGCCGGATATCCAGGATTTTCTGCATATGTTCAATGGTCTCTTTGTAAAAATTGTGGACCTGTACCGATTCCAAGTCGCCAATGTGCGGGCTTAAAAAGGCGTACCGATCCCTGGTCAAACAAATGGTGGATTTCATACCGGCGCCGCAGCCAAGGATATTGGCCGGTTTATCATCTGCCGGCGGCGTTATATCCACGGGCAGGGGGGCATATCCCCTGGACCGGCGCAGAAACCGCAATTTGCCCTGCTGGATTTTGGCAATGGCGTCATCGGCCCTGAAATAGATATCCCGGTTGTGGAGCAGAAAATAGTCGGCAATATGGGCAAAGGCATCCAGGGCGTCGGCATTGTCAATGGACAAGGGGTCGCCGGACCGGTTCCCCGAGGTCATAACCAGAATATCCGGCCCCTTGTCCAGAAGCAGGTAGTGCAGCGGGGTATAGGGCAGCATGATACCAAGATAAGGATTGTCAGGGGCCAGGTTCGAGGCCAGGCCCGTGCCCACGGATTGGGCGAGCGCCTTTTTTCTTAACAACACAATGGGCCGGTGATAGGACTCAAGCAGCGCTTTTTCATCCCCATCCATGTAAACATGCTTAAACAGAGACGAATCCCGGGCCGCCATCAGGGCAAAGGGTTTATGGGGACGTTTTTTTCTTTGGCGCAGCAGATCAACTGCCGTTGCATTGGCCGCATCCACGGCCAGGTGAAATCCGCCAAGCCCTTTGACTGCAATAATTTTTCCCTGCCTGAGAAACCGGGCCGCAAGTGCCAGGGCCTGCGCCGGATCATCTCCATCCACCTGTTTTCCCTGATTGTCCGTCAAAAATACCCGGGGGCCGCAAACCGGGCAGGCATTGGGCTGGGCATGGAACCGCCGGTTTAAGGGATCTTCATATTCTTTCCGGCAGTCCAGGCACATGGCAAAGGACGTCATGGACGTGTTTGGCCGGTCATAGGGAATATCCTGGATAATGGTGTATCTTGGTCCGCAATTGGTGCAATTGATAAACGGGTATTCAAACCGGCGGTCAGCGGGAGCCTGCATCTCTTTGAGGCAATCGGGGCATACCCCCACATCCGGTGAGATCAGGGCTGATCTGGCCTGTGCATCCCGGCTTTTAATAATCGTGAAATCCGCCAGGTCCAATGGTTGGGTATCCGTTGATACCATGCGTGAAATCTGTGACAGCAGCGGTTTTTTTTCAGGGAGCTCCAAAAGAAACGCATCCAGATTTTTTGGCTCCCCCTGGATAAAAAGGGCCACACCAGAGGCGGTGTTGGACACATGGCCGCAAAGATGATGCGCGCAGGCTAAACCAAATAAAAAAGGGCGGAATCCAACACCCTGGACCACCCCTGAGATTTCAATTTTTTTTGCCGCTATACCGGAAGCACCCATTTAAAAAGTCAGGCCGGGTCGCCACCCAGCTCAAGTATCCGGCGCATGTCTGCAATGGTTTGCAGTGCCGCGTCTTCATCCATCTTTGAAATGGCAAATCCGGCATGAACAATCACATAATCGCCAATACCGGCATCATCAAGCAGCATCAGGCTGGCCTCCCGGACCACCCCGTCCACTTCCACCTTTGCCAGGGTATCGTTGATTTCAATAATTTTTGACGGTACAGCCAAACACATATGTTTTAAATTTCCATCCTGTTGTTTTAATTTTAAAATTAATAAAGATAATATACCACAAGCCAACTTATGAACAAACCCCATTCACTTTATTCAGAAGGAGATGTGAGCGTGAGCCTGATTTAAGAAATTTCAAGTATTATCAAGCTATATGGAATGTTGATGCGACTGCTTTTATCAGTAGAA
>DATFIL010000014.1:0-3034 GCA_035270145.1 Desulfobacter sp.
ATGTGCGGCCGACAGTAACCGGCTGTATGTGCTTCTGTGGTCTCATAGATTAAAAGTATAACTGCATGGGGCTGCAGGGTCAACGCCACTTGCCCGTTTGAAACAATGTCATGAGCCATCCGACTGCCCGCGGGCCTTGCCACCGCTTTTCCGCCGAATCCAGTCGCTTTTTCCAGCGCCCGGAGCAAAGGCAAAGGGTTATCCTAATCCTCTACTTTTTTGAAATTAAAAACCACAACAACGTCGCCGGAAGCACGCCACCGGCTGAGAATGATCACCCTTTCACGTTCCTGTTCCCCAACCCCCATCTGGTCTTTGTCCAAAACGGCAAAAGCGGGAATGTCTTGCCGGATGCGGATCAGTTCCTTATAAAAATCGAGAAGAACGCGGTGATGGCCCTGGTGACGCAGGTTGTGGTTAAGTTTAGCCTGCAGAAACGTTTTTTCATCCTGGGGGTCGGGGGGATCACCCTGCCACTTGAAGGCGGCAAATTCTTCACGACGTCCCTGCCCCAGACAGGTGCCCCCCAGGCTGATTTCCGGATACATTCCTTTCTATCCTCCATTCATTAAGACCATGGGCCCTAAAGTTCAATCCGTTCCTTAGTTTGCCGGGTGACGGCCAGCATCAGGGTCAGGTATTCCCGCAGATGGCGCGTAAGCAGGAAGTTCTCCCGCACAAAGGTTCGGGCTTTTTCTCCCATCTGGTTCAAACAATCGCGTTGCTTCAGCAGATAGCGAATACGTAATGCCGCGCCTTGGGGAGTATTGACCAGAAACCCGGTATGATGATTGATTACCTGCAGCCGAATCCCCCCTGCATCCCCTCCGATGACCGGCTTCCCTTTCCACATGGCTTCGGTCACCGTCAGCCCGAAACCCTCTTTAATCGATTTTTGCAAAACAATATCCGAAACGCGCTGCAGGGCATTGATCGTACGATGCGCATCGGGAGGCAGGACCAAAATATGGATGTCGGGATCATTTTGAGCTGCCGCTCTTACCTCTGCCAGCACCTCTTCCCCCTCAGGGTCGTCCGTGGCACTGCCGCCGGCCAGCACCAGTTGAACAGGAGGACCGAATGCTTTGGTCATGCGATAAGCCTGGATGACGCCGATCGGATCTTTGAAGCGGTCAAAACGGGATACCTGCAGCAAAATTGGTCGATTCGGGTCCAGATTATAATCATGGCACACCTTCTCCATCATTTCCGGTTCCAATTCGACATTCTTGTCGCTCAATGGATCAATGCTTGGGGGAATAATGTACAGGGGATGAGGCATCGGTTGCGCGAAGTCCGGTAAGGACCAGATGCTGGCATCATATCCCTGGACAAAGGGCCGGAGATATTTCCAGACCGGACGATAGGGATGGCTGGCATCGATATGACAGCGCCAGATCCACTTGCCTTTGCGTTCGGTACATAAATTCAGGAGCGGCGCCGGCTGGGGATCATGAATAAAGACGACATCGGCCGCTTCCAGCTGCGAGCGTAGTCTTTCGTAATTTTGCTGATTGGTGCTCTCGTACTGTTTCAACAATCGTTCCGGAATATCCAGCCGGTCACCTTGCAGGGCGTTGTGCATACTTTTGGTGCATTGATAATATTCATCCTCGCCGGTCATGACTTCCCAGCTTGCCTGTATTCCCAGTTCATTTTTGAGGGGGATTAAGCGGTGAAGGATCTCTGCCACCCCTCCTCCTTCCCGGGTGGAATTGATATGGACGACGTTTATTCCTTTCAGCGGCTCTGCCAATTGTCGAAGACGTTGAATAACATCCTTACCCAGGAGTTGTTCGTATTGTTCAAGCGAAACAGTCATTCTGCACCCCCTTTTCCGAGATATCTCGCAAAGACGAGCGAAAGTTGGTCACGTAATTCCAAAAGAGTGTTGAAATACGGATCAATGGACGCAATCTCTTCCGCCAGAGAAGCACACTCAGGTCCGAAACTCAACAACCATTCGCTAAAATCGTCTTTACCCGAAGCGGTTCGACGGCGGGAATCAATAAAATGATAAAATATACTGCTGACCGAGATCCGGGGAATAGATTCGGATAGTCCTTCAGGCGTGGAAACGCGAATGTTGGTATCGAAAATGACAATTTGGGAACGAATAAAGAAAAAGGGATGAGCGACCTCGGCCACGGGGACAAAACCCAGTTCATCCATTCGTTCCTCAATAACATCAATCAATTTCTGGCGCAGATCATCCATAAATTCATAGTCGGTGGGATTGATTATGGCCAGCTTTTCGGCCAGACGGCGGTCATGGAGTTCATGATAGGCCCATGCCGCAAAATCGTTTTGATATTCCGGATCAACAAAGCGGGGACGTAATATTGCATCCCAAAAATGATAGTACATAATCCCCCGGTCCGTTTTCATGAGACGGTCTCTTAATTCCCTGAGATTATGGACTCTTTCACCGGTTGCAATGGTAATGAGCGCGCAGTCTTTTAGTGCAAAGAGATCAGCCATGGCGATATTCCTTTCCATTTAAGTAAGAAAATGGATTCGCGAAATAAATTATTATATTTTGTATTTTCAATAAATTGAATAAATTCGATTTTTGAAAATTGGTGTTATAAAAGCACCCTTAAACATCACATACGAAGAAAATACAAAACGACTATACAATAAGAAATCTCACAAAAAGAGGACGAAAGTCAAGAACTATTTTTCAGCAATTCTAATTTCATTCTTTCACAAAGCCAGAAAGGCACAAAGGGTCAGAAAACCAAATAAAAGCGTTGTGTCTTGGTGTCTTTGTGCGAGTTTCTTAACTATAAAAAAATTCATATTTAGAATTGCTTGTTGCTGGTTCCCGACATTGACAAACCAAGCGCGGCTCTATACAATTTAATTTTCTAAATAATAATAATTTGTGCCCCCCTTTTCAGCGTCGTTCTTTTGACCCGATTTACAAGAAGGGATGAAAATACCACCAGCTGTGAATGGGGACGATTCCTATCACTCGATCATCGAGTATCAGATTCGGAGGGTACCATGAGCGACAACGAAAATGACGTAA
>DATFIL010000015.1:0-3000 GCA_035270145.1 Desulfobacter sp.
ACTCTTTCTTTCAAGTCGGTATTCGGCATTGGCGTCTCCTTCTTTCATTGGAAAAATCGTATTTTTATTGTACATCAATTCACATATAAATCAAAGGAAAGGAGAAATTGGATCAGCAATTCTAAATATGAATTTTTTTAGTTGAAAAACTCGCACAAAGACACCAAGACACAAAGATTTTTATTGGACTTTGTGCGCCTTTGCGCCTTTGCGCCTTTGGTGCGAGAATAAATTTAGATTTGCTGGCCCCAAAGTAAAATCCATTGACAGAATCTTCCAAATCAAGTATCTGAGATTTCAGTTAAATGAATCACGGGGGTGCTTTCGTAAAAGCTGAGAGAAGTTGGCTCAAGACTTCAACCCTTGGAACCTGATCCGGTTCGTACCGGCGTAGGAAAAGTGATTGAAGCTTTGGCATAGAGCTTGTCTGTCATTTTCTTTCTTCCGGACATTTCCGTTTCAGTTTCCCCGCCCAAAAATAAATATACACAGGAGATGTACAGATGTCACAGTCGTATACGACTCAGATGGATGCAGCCAGGAAAGGCATTTTCACCCCGCAGATGGAACAGGTGCTCGCCAATGAACCCATTTCAAAAGAGGCACTGATGGAAGGCATTGCCCAAGGCCGGATTGCCATACCCGCCAATAAAAATCATTTGAACCTGAAAGCCGCAGGCGTGGGAGAAGGGCTTAAAACCAAAATTAACGTCAATTTAGGCGTATCTAAAGATGTCTGCTGTTTTGATTCGGAAATAAATAAAGCGCAGTTGGCTATAGAGTATGAGGCAGACGCCGTCATGGATCTGAGTGTATCCGGCGACACTGAAAAATTTCGAAAGCGTCTGGTGGAACAAATTCCTGTGATGATCGGTACGGTGCCCATTTATGACACCTTAACCCGCACCGGAAAGCCCACAGAGGAGATAACCCTGGAAGATTGGTTTGAAACCGTTGAGATCCATGCCGCCAACGGAATTGATTTCATTACCATCCATGCCGGACTCAATCAAAAATGCGCCCAAAGCATAAAAGCCAATCCGCGATTGTGCGGCATTGTCAGCCGGGGCGGGGCTATCCTGTTCGAATGGATGGAAAAAACCGGCAATGAAAATCCTTTTTATGAACACTTTGATCGGCTTTTGGACATCTGCCAGGCCCATGATGTCTGCATCAGTCTAGGAGACGGACTCAGGCCGGGGGCCATCAAGGATTCAACCGACGCCCCCCAGATCGAGGAACTGATCACTTTGGGAGAGCTGACCAAGCAGGCGTGGGAAAAGAACGTACAGGTCATGATTGAGGGACCGGGTCATGTGCCGCTGCATGAGATAGAAATGAACATGCAACTTCAGAAAAAGCTGTGTCACAATGCCCCGTTTTATGTGCTTGGCCCCCTGGTTACCGACATTGCCCCCGGCTACGACCATATCACCTCCGCCATTGGCGGTGCGCTGGCCGCCATGCATGGTGCTGACTTTTTATGCTATGTCACCCCGGCGGAACATCTGCGACTGCCAACCGCAGACGATGTTAAAGAAGGTATTATGGCATCCCGGATCGCCGCCCATGCCGGAGATCTGGCCAAGGGGCTTAAAGATGCCGAGATTTTAGACCATAAAATGAGCAAAGCCCGGGGGGAACTGGACTGGGATGGTCAGTTCGACTGCGCCCTGGACCCGGAAAAGGCACGGCAGTTCCGTAAATCGTCGCAGCCTGAAGAAAAAGAGGTCTGTACCATGTGTGGCGATTTTTGCGCTGTTAAGCGTGTGGGGGATTTGCTTAAGCGTTGAGTATTTTACCACGAAGAACACGAAGTTCACGAAGATATTAGTGTACTAAACTTCGTGTTCTTCGTGAACTTCGTGGTTTTCATCATTGCATTGACATTTAAGGATATTCGTTTTAGAAGAAATAGAATTTGCGGTAACGAATAACCTGGAGAAAATATTAATGCAAATTCGTCATTGTCTGCCACCAGCTTTTTTAGTTTGTTTGATTTTTGCAGCCTTTATTTCTGTTTCAGGGTGCGGCTATTTTCAGGGGGCGTCTGCATCGGAACAGGGCCAGTCTCCCCAGCCGGCGGTTGAGAAGAAACCTGTTGCGGTTTACCATGATTTTGAGGATGTGCTGCTGCCCGAGGAATTGACAATTATAAAAGACCGCACGGTTGTGGTATCAACCCCTGGATTCAAATCCGGAATCCTTACCCTTAAGGGGCGCTTGGAGCCCAATTCTCTTTATAATTTCTTTTCCATAAACATGGAAAAAGACAACTGGGATGTCCTTTCCAGGATTAAAGCCCCGGAAACCACCATCATGGTATTTCAAAAGGCAACCCGATGTGCTGTGATTACAATCCGTGAACAACAGATTTATACCTATGTTGAAATCGGAATAGCCCCGACATTGGGCAGCATATCCCAAAATCCCACAAACGATACGATGTACTGATGACATTAAATGGTAAGCACATTTTTTTAGGTGTGACCGGCGGTATTGCCGCCTATAAATGCGTTGAACTGTTAAGGCTTTTCAAAAAGGCCGGGGCTGATGTGGTCGTGGCCATGACCCGGGCAGCCACCCGGTTTGTGGGGCCTGTCACCTTTGAGGTGCTTTCGGAAAACCCGGTGCTGCTGGACTTGTGGGAAGGGCCCGGCGCCGGGGTTGCCCATATTGACGTGGCGTCACAGTCGGATCTTGCCGTCATCGCACCGGCCACGGCCAACTGCATCGGCAAGCTGGCCCATGGCATTGCCG
The DNA here is from genome assembly GCA_035270145.1 of Desulfobacter sp. Taxonomy (GTDB): domain Bacteria; phylum Desulfobacterota; class Desulfobacteria; order Desulfobacterales; family Desulfobacteraceae; genus Desulfobacter. The sequence continues at coordinate 2,761 of DATFIL010000015.1, forward strand.
ACGATGCCTTGACCACCACGATGCTGGCCATGACCTGTCCTGTTTTGGTTTGTCCGTCCATGAATACGGACATGTACCAGAATAGACGAGTGCAGAAGAACCTGGACCTGCTCGAAGAATCAGGGATTCACATCCTGGATCCGGATTCAGGGGTGCTTGCCTGTAAAGTCGTTGGTGCCGGTCGTCTGCCTGAACCCTGGTTTATTTTTGACCGGGCGTGTGCGCTTTTTTACAAGAATG
>DATFIL010000016.1:0-4518 GCA_035270145.1 Desulfobacter sp.
GGCCTGGACCCCGATTCTCCCGCTTCGGACGGCATATACTTCAATAAAAGCCTCCTTGCCGGGCGCCATGACCTGCTGTTTCAAATCATTGTCCAGGCGGTCGGTCCTGTTGTGCCAATGGGGTGGGGCTTGAATTTTAAACGCCGCATCCAGGGCCGCGGCCTGGCCGGTGAAAAGAAAGAAACAGCAGATGATGGCCGCAGTATAAACAGGGCCCATGCCGTAATGTTTGCTGAAAGGTTTCATAAATAAGACCTCATAATCATCAAATTTAACTCATATCAAATTTTTCCCAGCTGGCCGCATCCGGCACTGACGGATCTGCCCTTACTCCATCTTTTGATCACAAAAACCCCTTTGTCGGTGAGCGTTTGGGCAAAGTCATGCATCTGTTCATCACTGGGGCTTTGATGGTCAAAGCCGGTTACGGGGTTGTAGGGAATCAGATTCAAACGTACGGGCAATGGATGGATGAACCGGGCCAGGGCCTGGGCATGTTCCATTGAGTCGTTTAGCCCTTTGATCAGGATATATTCAAAAAGAAATACGCCCCTTGGGGGCAGGGGATATGCTTCAAGGCTTTTTTTCAGCGCAGCCAATGGCCAGTGCCGGTTCACCGGCATCAGGGCTGACCGGGTGGCATCGTCCGGCCCGTTTATGGAAACCGCCAGGCGGATATTGGGCAGATTCATCTGTGCCAGGTGCTCAATCCCCGGCACGACACCGCAAGTGGAGATGGTCATGTGGCGCAGGGCAATATCGCTTCCTTTCTGGTTGTTGAGCACTTTGACGGCGGTCATTACCGCATCAAAATTGTCAAATGGTTCCCCCATACCCATAAATACAATGTTTTTTATATCATGACCAAGGGTATGCCGGGCATTAAATACTTGACCCACAATTTCAGATGTTGACAGGCTGCGCTTAAATCCCATGCGGGCGGTCTGGCAGAATTTGCATCCCATTTTGCACCCCACCTGGCTTGAGACGCAAAGGGTATTGTGCCGGGTCATGGGGATGATTACGGATTCAATTTTCAGACCATCGGTAAGCCGGGTGATGAACTTGACCAGTTCATCCTCTTTGAATGTCTCTTCCACCTTTCCGGATACGGGCACAAGCGCTTTTTCAAGTTCAGCCCAAAATTTTAAAGAATTTTTGAATTCCGGGGCATTGCCAATATTTTTCCCGCCGTTTTTAAACACTTCCCGGTAGAGCGCTTCGGCATGAAACAGGCCTTTGCCGTAGTTATTTCGCAGCGTCCGGGTCAACTGCTCCAAAGGCAGCCCAAAGATATCGATAATATGTTCCATGGCGAATATATATCACAGGCCCGGAAATTTGCCTATGACTGAGAATGCCATGCGGGAAAGCGGGATCAGACCCTGGACAAAACCGTTGAAAAATAATCAAATGGTTGGCACCCGTATATAATTCTGGTATTTAATAAAAGTCCGGGGTTCTAAATTTCACATTGCCGAAATTTCGATATTGATCTAGTCCACAGTGGAAAGTTGAATTACTCCTTTCCACAATACTTTTGCTATTATAATTTTAAATTGCTGCCGGTCCGGAACCGGTCGTGACTTGATACAGGTAACCACATACAAGGAGGAAGCCATGGGTGTTGGGGAAGTTTGCAATCGCGAAGTGATTGTTATCGACAGAGAAGGGTCTATCCGTGAAGCAGCCGGACTTATGCGAAAATACCACGTCGGTAATGTCGTCGTTGTCGAAGAAAAGAACGAAGAACGTTTTCCGGTCGGTATTCTGACCGACAGAGACATCGTGCTTGACTTGATCGCTCTTGATGTCGACATAAACGCCGTCACCGTTGGCGATGCCATGAGTTTCGAGTTAATAACCGCCAGGGAAGACGACGACGTTGTCGAGACAATCAAGCGAATGCGCCACAAAGGCGTCCGTCGTATACCGGTTGTAAACGATCGCGGCGGTCTGGAAGGCATACTGGCGGTGGATGACCTTATCGATTATATCTCCGAACAATTGACGGACCTTGCCAGACTGGTCATGGGAGAACCACAGCGGGAAAGCGAAAAACGCCTGTGACTCGATCATCAAGTTTTTAGAGAATTTGTTCAAATTCAAGGCGGAAACAATTTTTAACCGGAGGAATATACAATATATTTTGAGGATTAAAAATTGTTTCCAACGCCGAAGTTGGGCAAATTAACAAAAACTTGATCATCAAGTGTGACAATTAGGCCCATGGGTCTTAGTACATAACGGCATAAATGATAATCTTTATCAAAAAGGGGATATAATGCCGACCGAATCTTTACCGGACCCCCTGAAAACCTTTCATGATACCGGTTTTGAAGAGATAGAGCACACAGCGGATTGTGCACTTCATATTTTCGGAAAAAATTTCTTGAAACTGCTTACAAACGCAGCACTCGGCATGACCAGCCTGATGGCTTTCGAGCCGTCCGCCATTGCTTATGATACAACGCGGCATGTTGAACTGGAGGCCATGGATGCCGAGAGCTTACTGGTCGAGTGGTTGAGTGAACTGGCCTATTGGGCCGAAATGGAGATGCTCGTATTTCACCGGTTTGAACTCTACAACGTGACACCGAACCATTTGCAGGCCGTTATACATGGTGGTCACGTATCCGGTTTTAAAAAGCATATAAAAGCAGTCACCTATCATAACCTGGAAGTTATCCAAACGGAAAAAGGCCTGGAGGCCACGGTGGTATTTGATGTATAATTTAAAAGGAAGGCCGAAGATGATAAGTGACCATAATTTCAAGCAAATTGACAAATACCTGTACGAAATTCCCAAGACATTTCGTGCCGACATGCGCGTTCCGGCCCGCTTTTACGCCGATCCGGAACTCCTGAAGGCCATACAGGGCGATAACAGTCTGGAACAATTGGTTAATACAGCGACCCTTCCGGGAATTGTCAAATACGCACTGGCCATGCCCGACATTCACCAGGGGTATGGTTTTCCTATCGGAGGGGTGGTGGCCACCCAATTACCCGACGGCATTATCTCCCCCGGCGGTGTCGGTTACGATATTAACTGCGGCGTGCGTTTGCTGGCAACTCAAATGGAAAAAGAGGAAATAACCCCTTATCTGGATGATCTGGCCTCGGCTGTATACGCCAACTGTCCCAGTGGTGTCGGCAAAGCAGGCCATATAAAACTTCGGCCGGGAGAACTGGACGTTCTGGTAGAAAAAGGAGCGAACTGGGCATTGACGCGTGGGTATGCCACCGAGTCTGACCTGGAACGGACCGAAGAAAATGGCTGTCTGGCGGGTGCCGACGCCGGCAAGATCAGTGACAGGGCCAAAACTCGAGGTAAAGACCAGGTCGGCACTCTGGGGGCAGGCAATCATTTTATTGAGATCGATACGGTAGACCGAATTTATGATGAGCCGACCGCCCGCCAGATGGGCCTTTTCCCCAACCAGATAACCGTCCAGATCCATTGCGGCTCACGGGGGCTTGGACATCAGATTTGCGGTGATTATGTCAAACGCCTTCAAAAAGCGGTACATCAATACGGCCTTATTTTGCCGGACCGGGAACTGGTTTGCGCACCGCTCAGCAGTCCCGAAGGACAAGATTACCTGGCAGCAATGAAAGCGGCCGCCAACTATGCGTTTGTCAACCGTCAGGTCCTGGCCCATCATATCCGTCGCAGTTTTGAGCAGGTGCTGGCCGGTAAGGTAAAAACGCATCATCTTTACCAAATTTACGACATTGCCCACAACATGGCCAAAGTTGAAGAACATGAGGTGGATGGTCGCCGGATAAAGGTATGCGTTCACCGCAAGGGCGCAACACGCGCCTTTGGCCCCGGCTCCCCGGTTCTGCCCGGAATTTACCGTAACATCGGCCAACCGGTGCTGGTGCCCGGCACCATGGGAACCGCCAGTTGGGTGCTCGTGGGTACAAAAGAATCAATGACCCAAACCTTTGGGTCCATCTGCCACGGTGCCGGCAGAGTAATGAGCCGAAGCAAAGCAAAAAAAAACGTACGGGGCACCAAGCTGCGGGAAGAATTAGAGAAAAAGGACATCCGCGTACGGGCCGGCAGCATGTCGGGCCTGGCCGAAGAAGCCCCTATGGCCTATAAAGACGTGGACCGGGTGATACAGGTGGTTCACGGCTCAGGCATTGCCAAAAAAGTGGCCCGATTGATTCCGCTGGCGGTCATCAAGGGATAGGAACAGAGAACGATGAGTGTAAGGCCCATGATCAAAATAAAATCGCCCATCTGCTTGTCTTTTAAGCCGCCCTCGGCGTTATGCCAAAGGACCCATCTGCCAATATGCTTCCGTTGGCGTGCCTTGATGGCGACTTAAAATCCGGCGCATCTGTGGCAGATTTAATTCTGACCATGGGCCTAATCATAAATCTCAGAAACAGCCGTAGCTAAAACTCGATCATCAAGTTTTACACTCGATGATCGAGTTACAGGTTCGGTTGCTCAATCCCCATTTTGGTCATCTGGCGGATAATGGATTTTTCATCCATAAA
>DATFIL010000017.1:0-2068 GCA_035270145.1 Desulfobacter sp.
GAGATCCTGCCAGAAGCACAATTTTATTTCCAAGGCGTATGGCTTCATCAATATCATGGGTGACAAAGATTGCAGTAAAGCTTTCCGACATCCACAGGTTTAGCAGTTCCTCCTGGATATGAGCCTGGGTAAAGGTGTCCAAAGAGGCAAAGGGCTCGTCAAGCAGCAGGATCTGGGGATGTCCCACCAGGGCCCTGGCCAGGCAGACCCGCTGGGCCATGCCCAGGGAGAGCTGGTCCGGTTTTACTTCAGCCGCACCTGTCAGCCCCATGATTTCCAGAAACTGGCTTACCCGGTATTCCAGGTCCTGGGTGTCTTTTCTTATTTTACAGCCATAGGCCACGTTTTCCTTAACGCTGAGCCAGGGGATCAGCGCCGGCTGCTGGAAAAGCATGGAACGTGAAGGGTGGATGCCGGCAATGGGAATGCCGTTCACCCGGATTTGACCGCTGCTCGGAGCTTCAAGCCCTGCCAGCAAGTTCAGCAGGGTAGTCTTCCCACAACCCGATTCACCCAGAATAATCACAAAATCCCCTGGATTTATGGAAAAAGAAATATCCTTAAGAATTTGATGGCATTTTTTTCCAGGTCCGTCGTAGGATTTACAGATTTTTTCAATATTTATTTTCAAGTACTATAGTTCCGATAGAGCCGTATGAATAAATTCCGGTCTGATAAATCCATCAAGGTCGGTTCCGGCCGGTATGACCGCCATGGTTGTACGCATATAATCAAGCACAATGTTTAAAATTTCCATATCCGGAGCCAGAAGTTTTGGGCAATAAGTTATCCCCGATGTTTTAAGTGCCCTTTGCGTCTGGTCGACAGAAAGGCCTAAAAAAGAGGATGATATGCTTTTAATTTTTTTTTCGGCAGCATCCGGGGATGACATATACCGGTCAAGCTCCCGGGCACTATCAAGCAGGCAGCTAACCATCAGGGCCAAATCTTCCCCTTTGGTTTTAAGCAGGTCCTGGTGTACCACGAATGCGCTGCCCGGGTGATTCTTCCACAGATCCCGGGAAATGAGCAGATGTCTGAAACCTTTTTTTTCGACCTCAGCGTCACCAAAGGGGGCAGGGCATATAAAAGCTGCAATATCACGGTCAAGATCCGAATTTACCATTTCCGGCATCAGAGCACATGGTACCGATTCAATGTCGACACTTTTTTCCGATTTTCCCAAACCGGTGATTTCCAATTTTCCTGCGCTTAGCAACCTGTGCACAAGCATATGCTGAATACTAAACCTGTGCGGGATCAAAACACTTTTTCCCTTAAAATCCGTCAATCGTTGAATTTGCTCAGGTACAATGATTCTGCTGCCTGCCCTGTGGGTGAACATGAGCATGGATATGGCCGTACCTTTATCAAACAAATACATGGCCTGGGCAATATCCATGAATGCGGCATTGATATCCCCGGATGAGAAGCCCTTGTCTAGCTGTTCCCAGGAATGCATGCTAAAAGTTATAACATCCGTATCGGTATCTGATCCTTTACGCTGGATGTAACGGGGCAAAGCAATCGCCAGTATCAGATGGTCAATATTGATAAAATGTCCGATTCGGATAGTCAGAGCAACCTCAAATATTTTAAAAATTGTTAATTTGGAATTTTTCGAAGAACTTTAACATGGCCCGGAATGCGTTGGCAAGTTTGTAAACGCAATTTCAGCAATTCTAAATTTAATAAATTCCATTTGATCATACCCACCTTCTCATTTTTTCATTTTGAATTCTTAGCCAACTTTTTTGAGATGTTCTCGTCGAATTTGATTCGAATAAAATAGAGGGGATTGTGTATTGTGGGATATATACAAAGCTGATTTAGTAGAATTGGTTTGGGAAATTATCAAAATAAAATAATTTTTTGAGTGATTTTTTATCTTTTAATATTAAGATATCTGATGATATTAAGGAATCTGAAATCGAAGTGTTCAGAACGCATGAATGGACCGGCCAAGCAACGCTTGCAACTTTTAGGTAGAATACTGTATTTTTAGACGTTTGTTATGGAGGAATATTAATGACTCAAAAAAAAGAAGGGCTCTACATTGTCCTGTTGA
>DATFIL010000018.1:0-5885 GCA_035270145.1 Desulfobacter sp.
AAATGGTTGGGCAGCTCTTGGCCCGGTAGGCTCACATATATCGAATAAAACCTCTTTTGATACGAGGAATTACGGTTATAAAAACCTAAGCAGCCTATTTAAAGCCATTGATCTGTTTGAACTCAAGCGTGGACCAAGTAATTCCTACCTTGTCAGGGATGCACGAAAAAATAAGGCCCATGGTCAGAATTAAATCTGCCATAGATGCGCCGGATTTTAAGTTGCCGGCAAGGCACGCCAACGGAATCAGATTGTTCCTGATGTCCTTTGGCGTAACGCCGAGGGCGGCTTAAAAGACAAGCAGATGGGCGATTTTATTTTGACCATGGGCCTAACTTGACGGCTCTGCTGCGCGCTGCCGCAAGTGAAGGCCCCATCCTCCTGTCTCAGTCCATGACCCTATAAGTGCAAAGCTTGCACTGTACATTGTCCTGCTCAAAGTACTGGACATCTTCCATTTCCAAAAGCTCCCACGCTTTTTCCTGTTCCAACTGGATCATCTTGTCCCGATATCCGTATTCTTCATAAGCCCCTTCACGGATGGTAAAACATATGATTCCGGAAGGCTTAGTTATACGGATCAGTTCGGCAAATGCATCTGCTTTGACATGGCCATAGGTAAAGGTGCCGCAGCAGACCACGGCATGGTAATGGTTTTCAGGCAGATCAAGGGGTTTGCTCAAATCTGCCTGGAGATATTTCTGGTAGAGTCTTTTTTGCATAGCCTGGTCCAACATATCCTTTGAATAGTCCAGGGCGTCCATAATTGAATGACCCATCCTGTACAATTCCTCACCGACCAGGCCGGTGCCGCAACCGGCATCCAGGATATAGTCCTCTGTGTCGTCCAGGGACCTGGACAGGGCCTGGGCTGAAGCAATATGGGCCGTGTACCCATATCCGTTTACCGTATCCTGGTCATAGTCCGCTGCCCAGTCTTTGTAGGCATCCATCAATTCCTCGTGATTTTTGGCCGTATATACCTTTTCTAACGTTTCGTTGTGTGTAATCATTGGTAAATTATTCTCCTCGTTTGATTATAGATGTAGCGGCGCATCCCTCTTTGACCTGGTAGGTAAAAAATTTGGCGCTAACTTCTTCTTTGACCAGATAATCGTCGTCTTTGAGTTCCTTCAGTGACCACTGATTGTCGGCCTCCATTTCCAGCATCTTGTCCCTGTATCCATATTTTTGAAAAGCGCCGTCCCGGACCGTAAAGCTGATATATCCACCGGGACGAGTTACCCGGACCAATTCTTCGAAAACATGTGGCCCCACGTGGGCGTAGGTAAAGGTCCCGACACAGATGGTGGCGTCATAGGTGTTGTCCGGAATATTCAGTTGCTGGTTCATGTCCTGGGTTATCAGGTGCTGGTAAAGCCCTTTTTTGTCAGCCTCTTTAAGCATATCTTTGGAAAGATCCATGGCGTCCAGTTGGCTGTATCCTAAACCACACAGGGCTTCTCCCACAAGTCCTGTGCCGCATCCTGCATCCAGAACCCGGCAGTTCCGGGTTGGAAGATGCCGGTCTAGCTGATCGGCCGCCTTGCTTGGGCCAACATACCCCATGACATTGCAGGTGTCCCGGTCGTAAAGATCTGCCCAGTTTCCGTAAGCACACATGAGTTCGTCATCTGTCCTGGCTTCATAGGTGGCTTCCCATAGTTTTGGAGTGGTTTTCATATACTTTCTCCTTTATATTGGGCATAAACATTTGTTTTGCCTGGTCAAATAGCCGATACAAATAAAAACCGGCCTCTCTGCCGGTCCTGCATGCGGTAAATGTAAAAATCGCCCATAGATTAAGCAATCGACATGCCAATTCAGGATTAATTAGATGGGATTTCAGGAAAACAATTTGATTTTATTTGAAAAAAAAATAGTATTAAAAGGCTATTCTTGTTCTTATTACGGGTAAAGGCCAAGCTTAGATAGTTGAGCGTGCAATTTATACACAGATCTTATAAAAACCCAATGTTTCTTGTGCAAAAAAATTACAAAACTATTTTTCATCCCACCTCTTTCATTTTTTTATTTTTTAACATCTAATCTTAGAATCTGCTCATGAGCCATTGGCCGAAATCGGCTGTGAATAAATAAAGACAGGAGGAGGCACTGTGTATATTTTTTACAACTTATTTGGTTCTAACCGCAAAACACAGACGCCGAAAGGAAAGTTTTCATTGGGTGCACTTGAACTATTTTATAAATATCATATAAGAAGGACAAAATAACGGGATGGGCCAGGAAACAGAAGGCTATCATCCAGTAAGTTCTACGCGCTTGCCGCCTTAGAACTGTTTGATTAATCCTAGCTCCTGAGAAAGCGGATATTAGATCGGATCTTTTATGAACAACACACAGACATTTCAATCGCAGCTGCGCCCCTTAATTTTTTTGACTTCTATATTTTTTTTGAATTTCAGCATTCGTATTATCATATCCCCACTTTTGCCTACTATTTTACAGGACATGTCCCTGACAGGGGATCAGGCCGGCTCCCTGTTTTTGGTGTCTGCCTCGGGATATTTTATTACCCTGGTCTGCTCAGGATTTATCTCAGAAATACTGCTGCATAAAAAAACCATTGGTCTGTCTGCAATCGTGACCGGTTTTTTCTTTATCATAACAGGCTTATGTAACAGCTTGACCATGATGCGGGCCGGTATATTTATCACCGGCATGGGCGCGGGTCTATATTTACCCAGTGGAATTGCCTTGCTTACTGCTTCGGTAGGTAGGCAGAACTGGGGCAAAGCCATCGGGGTTCATGAATTGGCCCCGAATTTGAGTTTTTTATTGTCACCGATTATCTGTGAAGCACTGTTGCTGTTGATGCCTTGGCGCAGTATTCTGATGCTGACTGGAATGGTATCGGTGCTGCTTGGCATCAATTTTTTAAAATTCAGCAAAGTCGTGGATTTTCCGGGCCAAGCCCCTATGTTCAGAGCCATTGTCCCACTGTTATTCATCCCTTCTTTCTGGATTATGATTTTGCTGTTCACGATGGGCGTACTCAGTACCATAGGGATCTATTCCATGCTTCCTTTGTATCTCGTAAACGAGCATGGCATGTTACAGTCCCAAGCCAATACATTGATTTCCTTGTCCAGAATTCTTACCCTGCCCGTACCCTTTGCCGCCGGCTGGATATCTGACCGATATGGAATAAAAAAAACCCTGAGTACAGCCCTTATCTTAAGCGGAATCTCCACCCTGGGTCTCGGATTATTGTCCGGGACAGGGCTTAAAACCGTGATTTTTCTGCAGCCACTTTTATCAGTCGCTTTTTTTCCTTCGGGGTTTTCTGCTCTCTCCAGTATTGGTGGCAAAGAAACCCGGAATATAATGGTTTCGTTCACTGTCCCGGTAGCATTTCTCATGGGGGGTGGCGGTGCGCCGACTTTGATAGGGTTTCTTGCAGCTAATGGATTCTTTTCTATGGGGTTCATCGGTGCCGGTATTGCCATTTCAATGGTTGCATTCCTGCCGATTTTTTTAAAATTTGAAAATTTTTAACTCATAACCCCTCATGGGGATAAATAACTTTCTCTACCTCGTGTTTGGAACCGCTGAACGCTTCGTGATGGTTAACTGAAATACAAATGGATAGAACAGTGTGGCTGTCATTCCGGAAGAGAATGCATAAAATATCTCTTCAACTGGAATGCCAAAAATAAAAAAATTCAGAAACTGATCCGTGTGCCAGGTTAACTGGAAAATGTCAGGGTAAAGAAGGGATATACAAAGACACAAACCTGTATAAATTAACGTTGAAAAAAAACCTCCCAGGAGGCCGGCTTTTAAAAGGTCTTTTCGTAGCAAAGTCATTATTGCATTTGCCAGAACCATAATAAATAAAGTCCCATAGATCATTTCAATTTCTGCAACTACACATAGTCCGACAAGTAAAAAAGTCGGGACAAGAATCATAATGCATCTGACTATTGTTTGTAAGGGACTTTTCTTCTGAAGCGGCTGATAATTCTGCTTTGTGAAAAAAGCATATGATGTTGATGTAAATGCAGAAAGTCCTGCAACAAATAGGATATCCTCTATCCCAAAACCGATAATATCAATCAGGTTGAACAGGAATACCGGCTCCCAGTATGATGGATAAAAAAAGCGCTCGGTCAATGCAAAAGGTATTGAACAAAGGACCATGATATGAATGACTACTCGAAGGTCCTTTCTCAGCGCATATATGATGATTCCTGGAATCATAAAGAGCAGCGATAATATAAGGAAATTATATACCATTGTTCAGACAAGCAATGAAATTGCCATACCTCCCATAAGACTCAATGTAACAAGTACGGATAGAAATACAAAGAGAGTTAATTTAGCACTTCCGGCTTCACTGTTGGTAATAAACAGTTGAATAAAAGTGGCGATACCAGGAACAAGCAGGATGTAAAAAACTTCTATATTAAACGGTTGTGTCCAACCTGAATAGGGAAAGAGAACCATACTGATTATATTTAAAAGTATAATCAGCATTTTTGTTTTTTTCTGACCCAGCAAAACAGTCATTGTTTTTTTTTTTGATAATTTGTCAGACGGTTCATCCGGGAGCGAGGTTGCCATGGCACATGCCAGTTGAGTGGGCAAAATAACAAGCATGAGCATCCATGGGAACTCAAGGACCGTTCCTGATTGAGCATAATAACCGAAAAAAGGTAAAATAATTCCGACACCGGCCATTTGCAAAAACTCTCCACCCCCCCGGTAAGACAGTTTGAATGGTTTATAGCTGTATATCCAAAGTAGCATAAGAGCACTTACCACAAGTGGTATTGCCAGGGACCTTTGATAAAAAACGGTTAGAAAAAACCCACACGCAAGGCAAAGCGAGGCCATTAACAATGAGGCTTTTTTCAGTTGAGCCGGTACGAGATCTTTGTCAGCCAGAACACGAGACCCTCCGGAGAAAATATTAAAGGTGTTGTTTTTACAGTCTGTTTCATAGTCGCCAAAATCATTTGCATATACGATAAAAAGCTGATCAAAAAGGCCAAAAAATAACATAACAATAAATATGGGCCAGTTTAATTCATTGCCCTGATAGACGAACCATGCCTGGCCAAAAAGAACAGATAGAAAAATATAGCTTTGAGACTGGAGTCTTGATGCTTTTATCCAGGCTTTAATCGAATTCATAAAAACCCTCAAAAATAAGTTGTTAAGCCGACATTGAGCAGACCTATGTTGAAGAAATTTGATATAAGTAGGGATAAAAAAATAAATCCCTATTAAGACAAGTTATAGATTATTATTCAACACTCTGTTTTTATATAGCTTTATTGAGTTTTTATCAAGAGACACTAACCGGGAATTATTTATATACCGGTACTTACAGCGTATAGACGGCTCATTGTTCTCCTGACTCTATGTCTCGTTTAAAAATATCAATTTTGGTTTCAAGGCATTTTTTAAGGGATTGGTCATAGACGCCAACGCTATACCAGGAGTCGGGTTTTTGATATAGATCCAATCCGCGACCAATTTTAATTGTCCAGCCATTGTCGATCCTGATTTCACGATCATGGAGGTGCTCGTTAATTTTGATATCAAGTTCGATATCCAGTTCCAAAAGACTTTGTTTTACATCATTCAGGCGATCTGAAAGCTCTTTTAAATCTGTCAGATCATCGTAACTTGTGCAAAGTGAAATTTTTTGGATTGTTGGTGTTTTGATCACGGCTTCACAAAACCTGATGAAATTCTGGACCTGGTGATTTGCCCGAATGTATGGGTCTTCTATTTCTATGGTTTTAGCCCCCGTGAGATACGGGGACAAAATGGATTCATAACTGTAGCCTGTTGCACCATAGTGGATGGTGAAATGTTGCTCTTTGGGTTCCTGGGCATTCTTTTTTAGGGTG
>DATFIL010000019.1:0-8381 GCA_035270145.1 Desulfobacter sp.
GTGATTGTCTGGATCACATGATTGTTTTGAATGAAGCCCATTTAAAGCGCATTTTGACTGAATATCTTGCGTATTACCATGAGGACAGAACCCATCTCGGGCTTGTCAAAGGAACACCGGCAGGCAGGTCGGTGGAGGAAAAGCCGGAAAACGCCAAGTTGGTTGCGTTCCCGCGACTGGGCGGTCTTCACCATCGGTATGAATGGCGGGATGCTGCGTGACAGATAGACCGACGTACAAAGATCTGCTTCGGTATACATCAAGTACATCAAGGGGGCGGACCGGCATATCGGCTTGAATGACAGTGATAACGAGTCATTTTGAGTGGGGAAATGGGGTGTTTAAGAACCGATCACTTGTATGGCGGGACTTTACTGGTTTTATTGGATTGTTGATCAGCAGGGGATGACGGCACTGCCAGCGGGTACAAGATAACCGCCTGCAAATGCCGTCAACAATAGTATGGGGTTATGAAATGTCAAATCCGCATTCCGGGATAGGGCCAGTCTGTTATTGTTCCTGCTCTTGCTCCAAAGGGATCTCCTGGAGAACTTTTTTGAAGCTGTCAATGTTCTCGCTCTGAGCCGCGGATCGTAGCAGTTTTTTCAGTAGAATCCTGTTGTTCAAGGCCTGTACTTTTTTATAAACATCTTCTGTAACGTCTTTGCTGAACCTTGCATCCAGGGCTTCTAAAACATTTTCTCTCGCCTCTGTGAGCATGCCCTTCTCCATGCCCTTCTCCATGCCAATTCTTTCTGCGCTCATTACATGTGGCATCTTTTTCTCCTCTTCATACCTGATAAGGTCTTCAGTGAACCGTTTTGTTAAGTCTTCAGGCAGCATCATAAGCCAGTCAATCAGCCTGTATATGTTCAGGATGTCCTGTTTGGAAAATCCTCTTTCATAGAGAGCTGTGGTGATTTTCCATCTCCATGAGTATCTTGTCTGAGTATCTCCCTTTGTGGCCTTAGTTTTTAAATGCGCTGCCGTTATGATGGCAAAGGGGTTGGTCTCCTTGAGCAGATCTTCTATGCTTTCGTTGTAGTCATTGAGTTTTATCATGGGGAATGTAAAGTTGATTTTACAGCCCCACTGCTCCATGCTGTAACTTTCCGGCCGCCAGGAATCATTTTCATCGGCCAGGATCGCAAGACTTGTAACCGGCAGAAAGCGATTGTCAAAAATTCTGTAGTTGTAAACGTACATCCGTCTTGGAAAATCAAGGTCTTTGTCACTCTGCACCTCAATGTGAATCATCACATTAAAAGCCTCTCCTTCAAGAGACCACACCTTGACCAGTTTGTCTGCATGACGTCTGCCGATTTCCGCATCTCTTACAACGCTCTGCAGTTCCTTATCCAGGAATTCGTATCCCTTGTCCCAGTCTATTTCCCCGGCAATCTGCGGGAAGTAGAATTCCATAAATTCTTTAAAATAGAGATCTATCCCTTCCTTCCAGGGGCTGTCATAGGCATCCTGATTATTTTTTTGAGTATTCATAGCAATATGCTAACCATAATTGATTTATTTTGCAAGGTTAATTTTAAGGGAATGGGGTCGGGCCACGCTAAGTGTTTGAAATATAAACAAATATCTTCTAAAAAAGGGCTTAAAACAGGCTTAGAGTGGCATTTTTGACCCCAAAATTGCCGGTTTAAAAACAAGGCAATTTCTTGTAAACCAGAGCCGTTTCTGGTATGGATATTTAGGATTTCAGAGTTGAATTTTTGTTAAAATCAAACGGAGTTTTTCGAATGGCCCGAGCAAAGCGACATTACCTTCCTGGCCATGTATGGCATATAACCCACCGGTGTCACAAAAAAGAGTTTTTACTGAAATTTGCCCGCGACAGAAGGCGTTTGCTAAGATTCAAATAGAGCACCAGGAAAAAATCAAGCATTTTTTTAAATTTAATTTTAGACAATACTTCACACTCCCGATTCATATCGATTTTTTTTTAATATATGAGACTGGATTTAATTTTTGAAATCATCGATTTTTTTAATTCTGCATTACCGGTGGAAATACCATGTCCCTTGTGCCCAATTTTGGCATACTGGTCTACAAGATCTCTTAAAATAAATTTTGGATCAAAGCACCTTAGAGCCATAATTTTGATATTGGAGCGGACACGGTAAGACATTCTATTTTAAGCCGTCATTACATCCTTTACATTCGGAGTATTGCGACAGTGTAACGTGAGCCATCCTGTCCGCAAAATTTATATAATCTTAAACTGAAAAATTAAATATAATCTGTATTTATTTTATAATGTAAGTTCTATTCCATAAAGCTCCTGTATCATGTTGCGCCACTGGCCTAAAGGCATATCCTTAGCAAATGCAATCTCCAATGCATTTGTATTCTTCCATTTTTCGCGCAACTTTGGCCAGCTCATTAAATAATATCTGCCACGTCCTTTCATGCTGCTTTTTTTACCCCTTAAGCTTTCAGGCAGATAAGTTTGAGAAGTTCGCATCAGGCCCATTGCCATCCGCAAAAATCTTCTACCCATACCAAAATCTGCATGTTGCCCTTGTGCATTACGTCTCTTGTAATCAAACATCAAATCTTCTGGTCCGTGTATACCTATGTGAGAAGCAGACTGCACAACATAATCCTTTAGAATACGGTTGCAGCGTTTACCTACTTTTTTCATTTGAGGCTTTTTTTCTGTCCCGCCGGTTTGCTTAACCTTTGGGATTATTCCAGAATACGAAATCAAGTTATTTATGGAATTTTGCATGTTAGGATTTCCAATTTCTCCACAGACTCCGGCTGCTAAAGTAATTCCGATGCCCCGGATGCTTGTCAGAAAAGCACCTTGGGTCTGAGCCAAATATGCAGCTATTTCCTCACCAAGTTGTGTAATATTGTCTTGCAAGCAGCAATAAAGCTTTACTTGTTGTGTTAATGAGAGTTGAAGTGTTCCAATATGCTTATCTGGAGGCTTGAGGACCTGGATGGCATAATTTTGCAGTTTTTCAGCACAACGATCTGGATGTTTCACTGCTTGGCGACTAAGAAACTTTATCAATGTAGATCGACGGCGCCTTTGGATTTGATGAATGCTAAAACGGTCTTCCATTAATAATAAAGAACATTTTGAAAATGGTAAAATTCCACTTTTTTTCTCGTCCAAAAAACCAGGAAAAATTCGATCAACAATGGTATGAATTCGATTTTTTACGCCAGTTTTAATATTCACAAGTTTTCGTCTTTGTCGAACTAATGCTCTTAGATTCCAATAAATTCCAGATTGGGCTGGGGAGCAATTTCCCCTGCAATTGAGGAGCATTTTGGAAATCCCCAGCAGATCTAGACGGTCGGTGCTGGCTTGCATGTTTTCACGGTATGTTTTTGCATCATGTGCATTCACACCTGCAACGATCCAATTTTCATAACGAAGAGTGGTTATAAAATTATCGGCGTAGGAGCCGCAGTCTTCACCTCCGAAAAAGACATGCTCCAACTTGATTCCATGATGGCGGCAAGATCTTGCAACCTGATCAACCAGGTAATTTTTTCCGTCCAAAGAATTTTCGATTGTAAATGGCTTTCTGATAATTCTTCCATTCCCATTGCAGAACATGGTCAGATGGTTTTTTTTCGCATAATCGATGGGAACACACATAACTTTAGATCTATTCCCTGCTGCTTCAAACATGGCAAAAATTTCTTGACTTTGGTTTTGAAAAATGTTTCTTTTTTTCATAGTGAAGCTCCTTATAACATTCAACTGCTTTATTGCAGATTGATCCATAATTATACCACTATTTTAGATGGCAAATTCTTTTTATGGGGAGCTTCACTATTTTGTTGAGAAATTATTATAGGTTTAGGTAAAAAACCAGCATGAAAAAGCGAAACTGTTATCCCAAAATAATTGAGCCATGAATCTGTGTGAGATTGTTTGAAAGTCTCTCACAAATTCATGCCATCAATTATTTTGTAAGGTACCAGTGTAACGCTCAAACCCCGAATCAGTGACGAAATACTGTAACGGGTATACCCCGCAGCAATACCCCGCCAATTAAAAAAATACATATCCCGCTATCCCGCCAAGACCCCGCCGCTGTTTATAAAAATCCATTTTGTGTATATATTTTGTCAGATTTTAACGTTGGAGATTTTAATATGGCAAAAAATATACGTGGAAAACGTCCCTGCTGTATTTGCCGGAAATGGTTTCAGCCCATTGCACAGCAGAAAGGAAGACAAAAGACTTGCAGCCCGGCATGCCGAACTGAACTTCACCGAAGACAAAGTGAACAATGGAACAGGAAGAACAAAGCATATTTCAAAAACAACTATCTGTCTGAAAAGCTCCAGGCGATTGATGAACAGGAACAATCGATGTCTCCGACTGCTGATCAACAGACACAACCGAACCCTTCACCAGTCACTTTTTTACCCCAGTCAAATCAGATAGAACCGATTCTGCCAATGGATATCATGGTTACCCAGTTGGGTAAAAAGAATGCTGTCATTATCCAGTATCTGGTTTTTCAAGTCACCCGCCATGCTTGTACCGGAACATCCGGTTTCCCATGATATACAGCCAGATCTGTCCCGACTAATCGGTTGGTCATTTTAAGATGCATGCCATGCATAACCTGCTGTAATATATACAGATCTCAACAAAGTAATCGGTTTTTGATTTTAAGAGGCATCATGGGTATAACCTGTTGATAATTATAAGGATACAGCCAGACTAATCCAATTTTCTGTTTAAGAGGCAATCGACAGGGGGTGATTGCCGGTGATATATAAAAGACATCTTTAAACAACATACAAAAGAGGTGTTTTATGAAATCCAGGTTTTCATCCCAAGAGTTATTTGATCTGAGGAACAACATACCAGTGGATATGCTGATCAGAGAACATTTGCAGATCCCTCAAAGATCAGTGACGGTTTTTTTCGTTTTCTGTGCCCCTTCTGCAATGAGTTTCAGACTGCAGTCAATCCGAACACCAATCTGGCCAGGTGCTTTAGGTGTGAGAGAAATTTCAACACCATCGACCTGGTCATGGCGGTGAAAAAATACGGATTCAAAGACAGTGTTCTGTTTTTAAAAAAGCTGCCCATGTTGCAAAAAATGCCGATAGAGACGTTGAATGCTCTTCTCACCGATATTGGAAGGCCCATATCGTGATCTCAATGACAAATGGACAAAAACAGCTGTCTCAGCTGGAGTCCGTTATTTCAAACAACCAGGAGCATTTTTATAAAACCGGTCGGGCATTGAAGGAAATCCGGGACAACCGGTTGTACCAGCTGGCATTGTTCGACACATTTGAAGCCTATACCCGGGCGCGCTGGGATATAAGCCGGGCCCATGCCTACCGACTGATCAACTATTGTGAGGTGATCCGGAATCTGTCTCCAATTGGAGATGTCCTGCCGGCCAATGAATCTCAGGTGCGCCATCTTGCTTCATTAAGGCCCATGGAACAGCGCAGGATCTGGAAGGATTTTCTGGCCAGCGGCAGTGAACTGACTGCGCAGAATATCAAACGGTACATTGCCGCACGGGACATGAAAAAACCGGATCCGCCAGATTTGAGCGACCGGATCACCCCGGAATACATGGCCGCTGTCAAGACCATGCTGGAACAGGTGCGTTTTTCCCAGAATGAGAACTGGCAGGGAACATCCCGTCAGGCCGCCCTGTTATGGAACCGGGTTGTCAGAGAAAAGATTCTGTCAAAAGAGGCCGGTGATGGATGATCTGAAAATCACAAGTGACCTGAGCATTGACGACCGGTTTTATCTGCTGCTTCACAAAAAGATCATGAACAAGACCGGATCTGCCAGACGAAAGGCCAAGAAATACTACAAGGACCAGTACCGGAAAACCGGTATCATTCCCCGGCCGCTGGTCCTGGCTGAAAAAGGGGTGATGGAGGGCCGAAAATGCAGCGGACGTCCCCGGTCCCTGGATGAAGCTGTCAAAAAGCGGTTTATAGAAATGGTCAAAGCCTCCTGTGATCCTCTGTCCCCGGGATTTATTTTTATTACCCGCAAGGCCAGAACCATCAAGAATTACCACTACTGGCTGGAGCGGGAATTTTGCCGGTCTATCAGCCTTCAGGCCCTCCGGCGGTTTGTAAAAAGCGAAAATCTCAAGGTCTACCTTGAAAAACCGGATACGGATGAAGATGTTCCAGTCAAGCACACCTTTAAGTCGAAACCGGTATTTGCCCTGATCCAGATTGACGGCTGCCGGTTCCGGTATATCAAAATCAGAAATGAAACCGGCCGCTGGCAGGCTCCCCAGGCCATTGAAATATTTGATACCGGGTCCCGTTACATGTTCGATCTGGATGCCTGGTTTGAAGAAACCAGTATGAACTCCCTGGAGCTGTTTACCCGGTTTCTGCAGGAAACCGAATTTCCTTTAACCACCATCTGCATCCGGCCGGACAATGCCAAAGGGTTTTTAAACCTGAAAAGACCCATCAACGCGTTGAATACTGCGCATTCCACGCCGGATGGATTTTTTATGAAATCTGATTTTGCACGGATTCATTCCCCCAAAGACAAGGCTCACCTTGAATCGACCCACAGAAGTCTTCACAATTTTGAAATACGGATCATCAAGGTCTTTGAAGACCGGATTGTCAAGACCGTTCCTGCCACCATTTTCAACCAGGGAAAAAAAGAAACCATTACCGTGACGTTCCTGGATATTACCCTCCAGGATCTGAGAAACAGCGGTCTCATTCAGGAATACCGCAACGAACATAACCAAAACAAACACTATTTCAGTGAGAACGGCCGGATCGAGACTTGGGTCCCGGAACAAAAAATGGAGCGGTTTTTATCGGAACAGACCGGTACCCTGACCTTCTCCCCCGATCAGGTGAAGCAATATTTGAAATACGGCTTCGATAAAATCAAGGCCACGGTATCCAAAAACAGAACCATCCGCCATGCCAAACAGGACTATTACGTGACCATCGGGGCAGATCGGTTCAGCAGACATAAAAGCACGCCGGTAAAAATATCGTCAGACAGGGACAAACTGTATATTTTTGAACCGGGTGAAGATGGTGTCCTCCTGGGTGAAGCCCTGGCTTGTCAGCCGTTCGATGGTCCGCCGGTTATCAGGGATATCCCTGCACAGCCAGATGAGGTATCCCGGATGATCGATTTTCTGGAACAACACAGTATGATTGTCGATCGGCCCGCTTTGATCGAAATTTATCACAGGGGTATTGATTTGAAACAGGCTAAAACGATTTACATGCAGCATCAGCAAAGATACGACACCTACATAAAAAAAATGAGACAACCCTTACAGCAAAAAGGGAAGGCGCTGTTCAATGCCTTTGCCCTGGACTGCCACAAGTCAATGCATGCAGGGCATGTGGCTCCATACGCCTTCCATGGAGATGTGACATGAAAGAAGATTTTATCAGTGACAAGCGCCGGATATCCTATCTGAGCGCAACCTACAACCGGATTTACCGGGGCCAGAGTGTATTGATCGAGGGGGACTTTGGAGCTGGAAAAACAAAGTTCCTGAAATTGCTGCGTCCCAAAAAACTCCATACCATATGGGTGGAATCTCTGTTCAATATTCATGAAACCCTGGCATCCATCCTCCGGGAATTGAGCTATGACACCCCGGCCACCTATCGCCGAACCCCCCAGTATCTGAAGATGGTCTGCGACCTGTCCAACTGCTTCATTATTATTGACGAGGCCAGTGATCTGGACACCCGGGTATGGCCATATCTCAAACGGATCATCGATGCCAGGGTCCCGGTCGTATTTGCCGGGCTGCCCAAGGTCAGGACCTATCTGAGCCGAAATCATCCCGACATACTCAGCAGATTGAAAACCCTGATTTTATACCCCATAGTGGTGGAAGATTTTATCTCGGAATATAAAGACTTCCAGCAGGAAGCCATTGAACAGATTTATATGGCGGTCAAAGGCGATATGCGCAAGTTCCATGAAATCTGCACAGACTGCCGGGACAGGGCAAAGGAATTGAAGTACCAGTTTGTAGACATCAATCTTGCCCTTGAATTTATATCCGACCTGCCTCCCCAGTAATCCATAACACACCCCGCCGAACACATATAGGCCATTTGCCGATTTACCGGCAGATGGCCTGTTTTCATGGTACTCAACCCTCATCATGAACTCGTTATCTTCATTTTCTTTCATCATGTCTTCAGGGCGCTGAAAAAGTCATAATGTTTTGCAATTTACTGTAATATTGGAGAAATATTGTTGGCGTTACACTATTTTGATTGTTGTGCTACACAGCTGTTTGAATATAACCGACTATATTTAAAGGGAAAAAACTTCAACAGCCTGAAATCAGGCAAAGTAAAAAGCGTTACAGTATTTGAATCTCATCATT
>DATFIL010000020.1:0-3322 GCA_035270145.1 Desulfobacter sp.
CGGATATTCTGGATCATGTTAATCATATTCTGGATGCTGTTACGTCGCTTCAAGAGCTTTTGTCCAGCATGCTTGATTTTTATATGTCAGCCCAGAGTAACCGTATGAATGAGGTCATGGCAATCCTGACAATTATCTCCACTATTTTTATCCCTTTAAGTTTTCTTGCCGGAATTTATGGTATGAACTTTAAATTTATGCCTGAACTTGAGTGGCAATGGGGATATTTCATTTTATTGGGGTGTATGGCGGTGATTGGCGGTGCAATGATCGTCTTCTTTAAAAAGAAAGGGTGGTTTTAAACCTTATGAAAAAATTGGATGTTCAATTTATTTCCAAATTTTTTGTGATTCTGTTTGTCGGATTTACTGTTTTCAGTGGATTTACCTCTGCTTTTGCCGAACAAGAGCAGGACGCGACATCCCAGTTGATTGATGAACTGGGCACGATTCTCGAAAAATCCCTGAATGCCGAACTCAGTGACCTTGAAAACTATAAAAAACGTATAGCCAGCGAAGCGCAGAACCAGGTGTATCTGACAGCAGCATATAACGGCTACCGGGTTCAATTTTCCTCTTTCTGGAATTTGCTGCTGTCCGAGGAAGTCGATATTGCCCAGCTTCAGAAAAGCAGGGCTGAACTGAAAACCGTCATGGTTGATGCCCAGAATATGTTTCAAGCGTTGCTTTCAAAAGAAGAGGCCCTGAAACAGGAACTTGATCACCTAAAAAATCAGAAGCTGCTTGTTGACAAACAACTGGCGGAACTTGCCGGAGTTAAAGAGACCACGTCTTCCGGTAGCGAGATTTTGGCCATTGAAAAGATGGCAACCCGTCTGGCGCGGGTGCTCGAGGAAAAAGAGGCGCTGTTGTCCCGGCTGGATCAGATATACAAGGGCAGTCTGGACAAATTCAAGGAAATAAAGGACACGTATACAAACCTGGATGCACAATTTGAAAAAAGCATTGACCAGAAAAAAGCAAAAGGATTGTTTGAGCGAACAAATAAGAAAGCGCGGGTTAGAGCCCTTAATTCTCTCGAGCAGGAATTCAGAACCCTGATTGAACAACTCTTTATCATTTCTGATCCCCGGTTCTGGATATCGGGCGTTGAAGAACTGTGGCAGAACGCACAGCTTCTGGCGGTATCATTCTTCTTTGTCCTGGCTGCGGTCTTCGCCATTCTATGGCGGCTTCGGAAAGCGTCCTCGGGCTTAACGAATCTGCCTGTTGTGCAAAAGCTAGGCACCTGGCATCAGATGGCTTCAGATCTGCTGACCATGTCCATTATTCCAGCCGGGACGGCGTTGACAATTTTTCTTTACAGCCGTCTGGATCGAATGGTTCTGGTGTCCAGAATTTTTTTGGAGGCCGCGTTGGTGATAATGATTTTGCTGGCCTGCCGGTGGATCTGCCGGTCCTTGAAAACGGTTTTTGTTGATGCTGTTGGCGGAGAATCCAATGCCGGGCATTTGATCCGTTTCACCCGGGCTGTTGCTGTGTTTATTCTTGCCCATGGGGTGTTGCACGACGTTTCGGGGCAAAGTTCGGGTCTGTTGATCCTGCTGCGCATGACCGGTGCGTTTATCATGCTTGTCTGGACCCTGAAAACCTGGCGGGGGGTCAATTTTTATACACTTCAGTCCCCGGGGGAAAAACATCGGGATAGAAATCAGCTGATCCGGCTTTTGACCACCAAATATGTGCTGCTTCTGATTTCCGGTATTGCACTCATACTGGACATGATTGGTTATGAACTGCTCGCTTCCCACTGGGTCCGTTCCTGGATTCAAAGTCTTGTCGTTTTTTTCTGGTGGGCGATTTTCCTTCACCTGCTCCAGGAATGGGATCTCTATTACAAGGAACAAAGCCATACCAGGACAGAAGCGTTTGTTTATGACGATTATCCTTTCCAGTGGCTGGTCATCCGGTTAGGTCAGTTCTGCTGGCTGGTTACCCTTTCAATTCTTCTGCTGCTGATCTGGGGGGATCCCGAGACCGTACTGGGCCATCTGTACCGGGTTCTGGCCCTCTCTTTGAACATCGGCAACATGAAATTCAGCTTTTTAGGCGCGATTTGTGCTGGACTTGTATTTATTTTCACCTATGCGCTGGTGCGGATATGGAAATGGCTGTTCCAGAAAAAATTCTTAAGTCGTTCAGGCATGGACCAGGGCCTGCAGGAGTCCATTACAACCATCTCCGGTTATATTATTTGGGCCATAGGTCTTCTCATCGCCCTGCATGTCTTTGGGCTGAACACGGCGTCCCTGGCCGTTGCCTTTGGTGCCCTGGGCATTGGTATTGGATTTGGCCTGCAGAACATCGTGAACAATTTTATATCCGGCATTATCCTGCTGTTTGAGCGGCCCATCCAGGTGGGCGATGATGTGGAGGTCAACGGCACCTGGGCCAGGGTAAGACAAATAAATGTCCGGTCCACAGTGGTGCAAACCTATGACAATGCCTCTCTGATTATTCCCAATGCCGATTTCATCAGCAATCAGGTGACCAACTGGAGTTTCAAGGACAAACGTGTCCGCCGCAAAATCAGCGTAGGTGTGGCATACGGATCTGACGTGGAGCTGGTGAGAACAATTTTATTGCAGATTGCCGGGGATACGTCTAATGTCCTTTGTTATCCGACGCCCGACGTACTTTTTAATGATTTTGGCGACAGCGCACTGATTTTTGTGCTGCGGCTCTGGACGGATGTGGACCATATGCTGGCGGTGGATACGAATGTCAGATTTAAGATCGATAAAAAATTCCGGGAAAACAACATAGAGATCAGCTTTCCCCAGCGGGATATTCATATCCGCTCCATTGAGGGGGCGGACCGGTTTTTTCCTGCCAAAGACCCGGAATCGCAACGCCCGGAACAGGAGAAAACGCATGACGATTGAAATTAATATAGACTTGTTCACTACCCTTACCAGGTACTATCCAAAGGGCTCGGGTTCCCTTAAAGTGGAAAAGGGTACGACTGCGGCCGGCCTGATCCGCAAGCTGGGTATCCCTGATGGATCTGTCAGTCTGATTTTCATAAATGGCAAAAGAGTTCTGCCTGACCGGAAACTTGCGGAAAATGACAAGGTTGGGCTTTTCCCTCTGGTTGCGGGAGGGTGATGTTACAAGAAACTATAGACAAGATACAAGCGTGCCTATCCGTTTGAAACAGATATAGCCGTAAAACTTGTAGGGGCAGGCCCCTGTGCCTGCCCTTTGGTGGGTTAAGTTATTTCTAAGCGATCAAAGTTTTTCAAATACGGCTGCAGCACCCATGCCGCCGCCGACGCACATGGAGACAAGCCCATATTTGC
>DATFIL010000021.1:0-3156 GCA_035270145.1 Desulfobacter sp.
TCATCATCTACATCTTTATGATACAAAATGTCCCAGGTCATTTTGTATATTTTTCCATCATTTCTGCGTGGGAAATTGTCTCGGCAGGATCAAGGGTGTGAATCCTGGACAGTGCCAGTGCAGTAAGACGAAGATCCTCAATTTCATCTTCCATGGCCTCATAAGCTTCAAAAGACATCAAGATCGCCTTGGGCGAGTTATTCTTCAGGATTATTAGCTTATCCATTTCCCCGGATTCAATTGAATTAAGGGTTGCTGCTGTATTTTTGGATAGCAGAGTGGATGACACATAGTTTTTTATATTCACAATAATATCCTTATTTTGTAGTTAATTATACATATAATAATCCATACTATATTAATAATCAATAAAAAAACTTATGTGCCGCTAAAATCGATATTCCCCTGTTAAACAGTTTTTCCAGAGTTGATGCAACAATTAATGCCATCGTATTTTTTATGAAGTCACAAGATACCGGCCCTCGAATTGGAATGGGCGCTTTTTCATCGCAAGAGGATTTTTTCTTTCCTCAATTGCAAGTCCCTTCTTTTATCTGTTCCTTTCTTATTACTCATTCTTACCCATTGAGTATGAACGCTGGATCATCGAGTAGAAGTCTCAATATGCCAGATGTCCCGGGCATACTCCCTGACAGCTCTATCAAGGGCCTCACGCCCTATATTGGAGTTGATCGAATGGTCCATTTATGATCCACAATCACCGGGGCTAAATCAGACACTTGGGATGTCCCGAAAAAATCGCCGGTTATCACATCAAAATGCAGACCTTGTTCACCAGCCAGATGATCAGATTCCACACCATCCACAATCAATGTGAACCCAAATGTATACCGTCCCCGGGTCAAGCCCAGCCGTGGTATTCTACAATCCAAATCTCCTTTGGGAGAAAGCGTAGTCGGCAGGTCAAGCCCGCTTTCTATGGTTCGGTTTCTAAAAAGCACCCGGCCTGCCATATCACTGACTGTAAAGGAAAAATCAATGGATTTTGCCTTATCTATCCTGGCGTTGTATCCAAACCGGAAAATGTATTCCCTGCCCGAAATAAGTGTATTTACCGGCTGGTATTCGTGATCCAGAATGCAGAAAGATTGAATCCGGATGCTGCCGGTGCCCCGACGATCCTCCCATTGTTCAATGGCCAGGGCTTTATTTTTGCCGCCAAAAGAATTCAGGTAACCCTGGATCATCCGGGCGGGATCGCCTTCCATTATTTTCCGGCCCTTATCCAGAACAAGCACCCGGGTGCATAAATTCTCTATGGCTGCCATGGAATGGCTTACCATGATAATGGTTCTGCCTTCCTTGCCCACATCTTTCATCTTGCCAAGGCATTTTTTCCGGAACGCCGCATCCCCCACCGCCAGCACTTCATCCACCAGCAAAATATCCGGCTCAAGATGGGCTGCCACAGCAAAGGCCAGTCGAAGATACATACCGCTGGAATACCTTTTGGCCGGCGTGTCCAGAAATTTTTCAACTTCCGCAAACCAGACAATTTCATCAAATTTACGCCGGATCTCCGCCCGGGTCATGCCCAGGATCGCCCCATTCAAATAGATATTTTCCCGACCGGTGAGTTCAGGATGAAACCCCGTACCCACCTCAAGCAGGCTTGATACCCGTCCCTGGATTTGAACCTTCCCCCTGGTGGGCCAGGTAATCCGGCTCAATATCTTTAAAAGCGTTGACTTGCCGGCCCCATTTCTGCCGATCAGACCTAACCGTTCTCCCTGGGACACTTTAAATGACAGGTCCTTCAATGCCCAGAAGCTTTCAGACTTTTGGGGCACGATCGTCTTTCGTTCCAAAGGGGCGGAATGCAAAAAACCCCGCAGCCGGCCCGCAAATGCCGTAACGGACTCCTTTAACGAGGTATTAGCAAAAAGCCCACCATGATGAAGCCGATATTGCTTGCCTAAATTGTCTGCTTTTATAATGTCATCCATGGTCAGCCATCATATGATGTCAGCAAAATAGCGTTCATTCTGAATAAAAAATATAGGCTCATGTCGCGTTTTGGGGTCTTTTGAAATTTGGTCACAAAAAGAAAGAATTGACTTGCATTACGGGTCCTTATGATGGTAGATATTCGCCTTGCTATTAACTGCTTATACTCGGATTGGAGCCGATGAAGGTAAATATCAAGACCCTGATAGATGATGTACAATGCTATGAAACCGTTCGTGAGCTGCGTTGGCCAGAAATGCGTGAGTGTCCGTTTTGTGATTCCATAAACACAATCAAAAAAGGTTACGATGATAGGGAATCCGCCAAACAGCGCTATGAATGCAAAGAGTGCGGAAAACGCTTCGATGATCTCACCGGGACCATTTTTGCCGGACATCACCAACCCCTCAAAGTGTGGATATTGTGCCTTTATTTCATGGGGTTAAATTTGTCCAACAACCAGATTGCCAAAGAATTGGACCTTAATCGTGGAGATGCTCATAATATGGCTACTCAGCTACGCGAAGGCGTGGTAAAAAAAAGCCTCAGATAACCCTTCAAGACGAGGTTGAGTGCGATGAGGTGTATATCGTTGCAGGGCACAAAGGCAACCCCGAGGCTGTATCAAAAAAAGGTCGAGATGGTCGCCGTAACCGATTAAAGGGTGCTAGAGGGCGTGGTACGCTGGAAAAAGAGAAGCCACCTATTTTCGGGATGATACAACGGTGTGGGCAGGTTGTGATTCAAATGCTACCCAATGTCCGGCAGGCCACCATTGAGCCTTTGATAAAGGCCACTATACAACCAGGAACATTGGTCTACACCGATGAGTATGCCATTTATAACCGGTTGGATGAATGGGGTTATGACCATGAAAGTGTGAATCATGGAGCCGGTGAATATGCCAGAGACGATGATGGAGATGGGTTTTATGAAGTCCATGTGAATACAATGGAAGGCTTCTTGTCATTACTCCGAAGCTGGATTCGCCCACATCGGGGTATCTCACAGGAAAAACTTCCTTTTTACCTCGGATTTTTCGAGTTCGTTCATAATGTTGGTAAACGAGGGAAATCCCTGCTTCACTCACTTATTGAGGTGATGATAAAGCAAGACCCCAAAACGCGACAAGAGCCAATATTAAAAGCCCCCGGGGTCGCAGCAATCGCGTCTCCAGGGGATCGGGTA
>DATFIL010000022.1:0-2087 GCA_035270145.1 Desulfobacter sp.
TCCACCTGCTTGACCGTATCAATGCCCAAATCCGCTTCCAGATCCAGATCCGGTTCCAGCATGTCATGGGTGTAGCCGGTCTGGTTTGCGATCAGGTCGGTGATTTGGCTTAAAACGTCTGTGGCCGTTGCATTGCCCGCAGCTTTTTCAGGCTGTTCTGCCGGTGCCGCTACCGGCTGTTTGGGTACATCGCGTTTCTTTGATGTCCGGCTTTCCGGGGCATCGTGCCCGGCGGCGCCACTGCCTTTTTCCGCCTGACTCTCCTGGGCCGTTTCTGGGTGCTTATCCCTGGGCAGAACGCACAGGGTTTTATTTATGACGCCCAGCCTGGGCTTCGGGCTGCCGGTAATCCGGGCCAACCACGCATGGTAGACCGGATTGTTCTCCACGTCAGCTTCCTGGATACGGTCTATCAATAAAAAGGCAAAATGGGACCCGAATCCGGCGCTGAAATGCAGTCCAAAACGGTAATCGCCATGCACTGATTTTGTAAAATTCAGATCTGAAAATTCGGCGGGTATATTATCCAGGTTGGCCACAGGCGGAAACGTATTTTTCTGCAGGCCTTTGACCAGTACGGCATCCTCAATACCCGCGCCCAGGGTATGACCCGTATATCCCTTGGTGTTGGTGATTGCGATTTGCTTGTAATTGTCTGGAAATGCGTTCTTCAGCGCATTAACTTCAGCCGAGGCACTGCCGCCCCGGGCCGGTGTAAAGGTCTCATGGGACATAAATACCAGTTGCTTGGCCATCTCCTTGCGGGATACGGCGTTTTGTCTTTCCACCCGGTCCACGAATTTTTTGAGTGCATCTGCAAGATGGCCCACATCAATGCGGGAAGGATGGAATGCGCTGTTGCCGATATGGGAGCCTAAAATCCGGGCTTGACCGTTCAATCCCCTGCGTTTCAAAGTGTCTTCTCGCTCTACAACGAGTCCCACGGCACCGGAACCTAAAATCGTACCGTTTCGGTCCTCATCAAACGGTTTGGCAGCCTCTGAAACCACTTCCTTACTGGTGGCGGCGCCCATGGCCAGAAATCCTGACCCCACCCACGGCATCTGGGCATCACTTGTGGCCGCTTCCCCGCCGATGACAATGACCCGTTCGCACCGGGCGTTTCGAATCCAGTCCTCTGCCATGCCAATGGCCTGGGTGGTGGATGCACACGCCCCGCTCAGATGAATATTGGGCCCCTTTGCCCGGATGAGCTGGGCAAAATGTGCACCGCCTAACGACACGATGTCAAAAAGGATATTCCGTTCAAATTTATACTGGCCGTAGACTTTGCGTCGCTCACGGATCTTAAAAAACCAGTCCGTAATCACATCCTTCATATCCCTGTCTGCAAGATTCTCCATCAGGTGATAGTAGATGTTTTCCAGCTCTTCATAGGGTTTGACGTAAAACTTGTTGTAATAATACGCATTAAGATGGTGCAACAGGGTTTCAAAACCTGGGAAAATACCCGTCATGATCACGCCGGTTGTCTCCTGCATCTCTTCAGGCAATACAAGTGCGTCCGGGATGCTACTGCCGGTGGAGGTTTTTTTATACCCTTGGACCAACGGGATATGGGCGTCTTTCAAGGCTTCAAGCCCTGCTGCCATGGCCAGTTCATCCACAAGGTCAAATTTGCGGCTGATGCCGTATTCCGTAGACAGATCAAAATACCCGAGTTTCCCGGCCAGTTGGATCACATCCTGGGTGCGCACAATGTCCACAAACCGGGCATTACCGCTGGGTTGTTTGTATACCCGGGTAATATTCATGTCCACGATTTTGTTTTTCTCTTCCTGGCTCAGGGGTTCAATGAAATTATTGCCGGCCAGAATACGGTCAAAATTTTTCTCGTTGAATACCTGGTGTCCTTTGCCCGGCAGCCCCACGGCAACACCGGCAATACATACGGAATCGGTATACAGGCCTAAATTTTCAATGGCCGCCAGGGCATTTTTCTGCTGAAACGCCTGGTATTCACGATGAAGTGCTTCCTGGACCAGCGTTTTGTTTTGCTCTAAAAAGGTATTGAAGGATATATCGTCGCTCATCATTGCTTTGGGGGCGTCGGTTTTTTGCAGGCC
>DATFIL010000023.1:0-9900 GCA_035270145.1 Desulfobacter sp.
ACCTTTTTGCCAGATCATTTTCAGATCCATTTGATCCGCATAATCGCGCAATGTTTCCTCACGCTTCATGCATTCGGTGAATGGATGAATATTATGCCGGTAAAAATATCCCATGACCTCCATGCCCATGTTTCTTAAAACTTCAAGGGGATAGATAGTACACGGGCCGCAGCAGGCATGCAGAAGAACTTTCACTGTCGTGCTCCGAAGATGGCGGTACCCACGCGCACTAAAGTCGCCCCTTCTTCAACAGCTACGGGAAAATCGTTACTCATGCCCATGGATAAATGCGTCATGGTTGTATTGGGAAGATTGAGCGCTTCAATATCTTTACTGATCTGTTTAAGTCTTTTAAAATAAATTCTTGCATCTTCAGGATCATCGAAAAAAGGCGGCATGCACATAAGTCCTGAAATATGCAGGTTATCAAACCGATAGACCTGTTTTGCAATAGCCACAATTTCGTTTTCTTTCGCACCGGATTTGGTCGTTTCCTGGGAAATATTTACCTGGAGCAAAATTTCCTGCATTTTGCCGATTTTTTGGGCCTGGCGGTTGATTTCCTTGGCAAGCTTGACTTTGTCCACGGTATGAATCAGGTCAAAATACTTTACCGCGAATTTGGCTTTGTTGGATTGAAGATGTCCTATAAAATGCCAAGTCGCCGATTTTCTGCCAAGGAGATCAATTTTTTCCATGGCTTCCTGGATATAATTTTCCCCAAAATCCTTCTGGCCGGCATCAATGCCCTGTTGGATCATTTCAGGCGGTTTTTTTTTGCTCACTGCGATAAGGGTCACTCGGGATGCATCCTGTCCGCTTTTTTGCGCGGCAGCACGTATATCATCATGAATTTTTTTTAGATTGGATTGAATCTGCATTTTTATTTTGTTCCCTTAAAACTGATTGCCCCCAAAGATGCCAGGGCATCAATGAGTTCACATACGGGCAGGCCGACAACGTTGGTATAAGATCCGGATATTTCTTTAACCAGAAAGGCCCCAATCCCCTGTATCCCATAGCCTCCGGCCTTGTCATAGGGTTCGCCGGTGTCTGCGTACCAGTTGATTTCATCATTGGAGAGTTTTTTAAACCGCACCCGGGTGTTTACAACCCGGGTAACCACCTCATGGGCGTCCGGTCTGGTGATGGTAAAGGCGGTAAATACATTGTGTTCCCTGTTGTTGAGCCGGCTTAACATGGTTAGGGCCTGCAGGTGCCTGGCAGGTTTGCCTAAAATGGTATTATCAACCGCCACTATCGTGTCCGCCCCGATGGTCCAGGCATCAGGATAGTTTGCGGCCACGGCTTGGGCCTTGATTTTGGACAATAAACAGACATAATTTTCGGGTGCCATGTTCAGATCAACTTTAGATTCGTCAATATCTGCCACATGAATTTTGAAATCTATGCCTGCCTGGGCCATAAGCTCTTTTCTGCGCGGTGAACCCGAGGCAAGAATAATGTTTTCTTTGTTTATCGTTTTCATAGTCCCTTATGTATCACAATTCGTGCCCATCCAGAAACAGCCTTTTTGACCAATTTTTTTGTTGGATGAAAATTTTTAACCATGAAAAATAAATTCATGGTAGAACAATCAAAATTTTAATTTTTTTTAGTGGAATCAAGACATCAAGACATAACTATGCAGAAGTTTTTAATCAATAAAGAGGCGTTAAGCGCAGAGAAGGCAGTCATCCAGGGTCAGGATGCAAAACATATATGCAAGGTACTCAGGCTTAAACCCAAAGATACCATTTCCATGACCGATGGCCATGGTACTGACTTTACAGGCTGTATAGATAAGGTTTCTCCTGAATGTGTGGAAATTTCAATTCTAAGTGAGAAAAAAAGCCTCACCGAATCGAATCTCGACCTGACCTTGTGTACTGCCATGCTCAAACACAACAAGATGGATGAAATCATCAAGCAGATTACCCAGCTCGGGGTAACCCGTTGGATTCCTTTTTATTGTAAAAGGTCCGTTCCATTGTCAGGCCCCAAAAGGGAAAAAAAACAGATTGAGCGATGGCAGACCATTGCCAGGGAGTCTTTAAAGCAATGCCGACGGTCCTGTCTTGTTGAAATTATGCCGCCCATGGATTTTCAACAGGTTCTGGCATTCTCAAACGGCTGTGCACACAGATTGGCCTTCTGGGAAGCATCGGATCGTCCCCTTGCCGCAACGGTCCCTGGAGAGAATAATAAAGCCGTTGTCCTGATCGGACCGGAGGGTGGATTTGAAGAAGAAGAGATCCGGTGTGCTGTTGAATCCGGATTTATGAGCTATTCCCTTGGGCCCAGGATTTTAAGGGCAGAAACAGCAGCGGTATGTGCCTGTGGTTTAATCCAGTATCTGCTGGGTGATATGGGTGGTGAGAGTTTAAAATAATATTCTTGGTGCGTTTTTAATTTTTTACTTGACTTGAACGGTTAAAGAACATATATAAGCTGACGTTGTTTGACGTGCCCAGGTAGCTCAGTCGGTAGAGCAGGGGACTGAAAATCCCCGTGTCAGCAGTTCAATTCTGTTCCTGGGCACCACGATTATAAAAGCTTTCAGCGGTTTTCGGTGAAAGCTTTTTTGCTTTTGACGCATCTTGGGTAATCCCTGTACAACTTTCTTGTTCGCTATGTCATCCCTATGGGTTTAATTTATAAAAGATATTCGGAATGAATTCGTGAATGTCTGAATCCAATCCGTTATCTTGAAATTGTTTTTGCAATGAACGTGAATATGTACTATTGGTATTCATGGTAGCTCCTTATTACCTGTTTTTGGAGCTGATTCCAATAAAAATACCTATGAAATCTAATTGTTACCAGGCTAAACGGCCTGTATTTTAACTGCGAAACTTAAATTGTTATATAGGGGATTTGGTTAGTAAATGAATGACTCTTTAGGAATTTTAGGCGTTGGGCATCTTGCCGGTTATATGGTAGCAGCGCTTCGTCGTGTCAAAGATAATCGGCGGATTGTACTATCTCCTCGTAATCAGGCGCGTGCAAAGGAACTTAAATCAACCTATGAATGCCATATCGCTAAGGATAATCAATCCGTGGTGGATGAATGCAACGTTCTATTGCTTTCGGTTCGCCCCGATCATTTGGAAGATATCGCAGCTGAAATAGCTCCAACCCCGGACCATTTGGTCATTTCCTGTGTTGCCGGGGTGTCAATGCAACGTCTACAGGTTCTGATGCCAAATACAACTATCGTCAGGACACTGCCCCTTGCATCTGCAGAAGTTGGTGAAGGCGTGGTGCCTTTATTCCCGGAAAATTCCATCGCGCAGGCACTACTCAATCCCATTGGAAAACTGATGGTTTTTGATTCTGAATCCGACTATGAGCTGGCAGCCACTGCTGCTGTCATAAATGGGGTTCTTTTTGGTTTTATGGCAGAATTAAGTGAATGGTTTCAAAGTAAAGGCCTTGCTGCTGAACAGGCGAGAGCCCTTGTCATTCATACTTTACGTGGGGCGACTGGGTTAGCCGATAGCATGCCTGATCAAAACCTCAGAGATATTAACCTTTCTATTGCCAGACCTGGCACCTTTACCCGCAAAGCCCAGGATTTTATTATAGCCGGAGAGGGATTTGAGTCCTGGTTGAAGGCATGTGAATACATTCAACGCCGGTTTAGTGAAAAATCAGTCTGATTAATCGAATAACGTACATGCGTCGCAAGCCCACGGATCAAGGTTATTTGAAACGGTGAAAGACCAGGTTTACAAAGACTCTCGCGACAAGAGCGTAGGCATTCCGCTTCATGAGTACGCCCGGACTCATCTACCGGGCTGGCCTTACTGGCTGTACCGGATTGTGATGGTCCCGCTTCTATTGACGGCTTTTCGCGTGCGGGTGTACGGTCGATACAATGTACCGCCTACGGGTGGTGCGATCTTGGCTCCCAACCACATGTCGAACGCCGACCATTTTTTTTGCGTAGCTCTGCTGAGGCGCATGGTTCGCTTCGTGGCCAAGTCGCAGCTGTTCAAAGGGCCGCTTGGACAGCTCCTCCTCAAGGGTGGTTGCGTGCCGGTTTTCCGCGGCCAACATGATTTGATGTACGAGGAAACCTGCCTCAAACTTCTCGAGGAGGGTCAGTTGGTTACGATATACGCCGAGGGTGGCCGCTCACGTAGCGGCGAGATCGAGTCAGCCAAGATTGGCATTGGTTACCTATCCCTCAAGAGCGGCAAGCCAGTCGTGCCGGTAGCGATCATCGGTACCGTGCACATGCGCAATGGGGGCTGGCGGCGCTTCCCTCGTGTGACCGTTCTTTACGGTCGTCCGCTGCAGTTCAGGCAAAACCTCAGCCCGACCAAGCGTCAAGCGCAGGCAGTGGCCAACAAGATTCTTGATGAGGTCAGAGATCTTTACACTCAGGGGGTCAAGGTCTTCGATCGGTAGTCGATCCACTGATAGGGATAACAAAATAATGCTGTGTGCTTTACAACAAATAATTCACTACAGTTTACATTTGGTTTTTCCAGGACTGATTGCCTGGATATTTTTTAGAGAAGATTGGAAAAAAGCATGGTTACTAATGCTTTCAACGATGCTTGTAGATTTAGACCATTTAGTAGCTGACCCGATATTCGATCCAACAAGATGTGGTATAGGGTTCCATCCTTTACATTCTTACTATGCAATTTTTGTTTATTTTCTGCTCTTTTTCTTTTCCAAGGCCAAAACGATTAAAATATTGTCGGTTGGGTTGCTTTTGCATATGTTCACGGATTATCAAGATTGTCTTTGGATGAGGTTAACAATTTAATTACTTGATTCATCTTGATCTGCGGGAAGAATATCAGGTGATCCGCCACCATCCATCTACAGGAACAAACATTCATTGACACAGAACCATGATGATTTCTGCAGAACTTTTTATCCAGGGGCACACTGTTCCGGTTAAGGTGTTTCTCTGCGGTCTTTTATGAATTTTAGGATCAGAAGAAGCAGTGGGAACAGGTGAAAGCATAAATCGAAAATATCAATGGGTCTGGAGAGAGTACCATTGGTCAGCATGAGAATTTTTTCAACCACATGGGGCATTGGCGTCATCGGAGCCGCCAGCATCATTATAGTAAAAAGGATCAGTACCGAGTATGGGATTTTATCCAGAAATTTTAACATGATTTGATGATAGCATTTCCAGGGACAATTTCAAACTGAAAAGGGATTATTAATCTCGATGATCAAGTTTGAGTGTGGTTGGGCAATCAAGATTTTTTAAAAAAATGGGGGGAAGAAGATTCAAAGTAAAATGGCGGAGCCTTTGCTTCCGGCCACGGTGGGGGACTGTTTTATCGCCATGGGTGGAGGCGGTCATGACCGGCGGTAACAAATATTCACGGGCGCGTGGTGTGCATTGCCCGACGACTGTCCAGGATAGCTGCTTTTCTCTTTCTTCCGGGCGATCTGGCTGGACCCGAACTGAGTTTTGGTGATGCCTTCGGCGGTTAAGTTGAACTAAACAACCACCGGCTTGAAGCCGGTGGTTGTTTAGTCGGTATCAAAAAGACGGCAAACGAAAAGAAGAAGGTGTGGGTTGGGCAAGTGAAGGCTGGACACCTTCAAAGGTTGCACTGAAACTTGCAGAACTCAAAGCGGCTGCTACCACAGGCAAAGGCGAAAGTCGTCTGTCCGAAGCCCGGGCTAAAGCCGAAGCAGAGAAGCAGCAGGAACAGGCCCGGCGGGAACAGGAAGAAAAAGACAACATGCCCCTATCCATCTATTTTGACGAAATTTATTACCCGGCCATATCCCAGGAGAAAAAAGCCCAAATACGATAACAAATATGTTAATATTTTGTTATGGAATGGGAAATCCGATATTACAGCGAAAAGGTCAGAG
Organism: Desulfobacter sp.; assembly: GCA_035270145.1. Taxonomy (GTDB): domain Bacteria; phylum Desulfobacterota; class Desulfobacteria; order Desulfobacterales; family Desulfobacteraceae; genus Desulfobacter. The sequence continues at coordinate 5,863 of DATFIL010000023.1, forward strand.
CCGGGATTGATCAATGGCCGCCTGGAATCAAGGCGTACTATGCAAAAATTACCGAAAGAATGCAGATTTACGGGCCAAACCTTGGCATGCCCTTTACCCGGTCAATGGGCCAGGGACTTTTTGAAATCCGTGCAAGAGGGAAAGAGGGAATAGGTCGGGCATTCTTTTGTGCTGTCGTTGAAAACGAAATCTTAATTTTGCACGAGTTTATAAAAAGATCCCAGAAGACTCCAAAGAAGGATCTTGAAACAGCCCAGCAAAGGCTCAAGGAGGTTAAAAATGACCGAACATAACAAGATGATAGAAAAATGGAAAAAAGATCCTGCCTTCATGGCTGAATATGATGCCCTGGAAGATGAATTTGCATTGCTGGATGAATTGCTTAAAGCCAGAAGAAAAGCAGGGATGACACAAGAAGATGTTGCCAGGGCCATGAACACAAAGGCCCCTGCTGTGGCAAGAATTGAATCCGGTGGAGGAAGCCAGAAACATTCACCTTCAATTGAAACATTGCGTAAGTACGCCAAAGCGGTTGGCTGCCGGTTGAAAATCAATCTGGAAAAAATTTAACCCTTTTAATCCAAGGACAAATTACGGGAATGAATAAAAAACGACTGTTTGAACACCTTAGAGGAGCTCTTTGTGCGCTGTGTCGAATGCAGAGAATTATGTTGCCGGTGCGATCCCTCTGATCAAACGTGACAGTTATGAAAGTTTCCATAATAAGGTCTATTCCACCGCATTGGCTATGGCCACAGGTGATCAAAAAAAACTGCTCAAGAGGGAAGTTAAGAACCAAGAAATAAGAGTGAGGTAGAATCGATACTATGCGGCATACATTCGCTTCATGGTTGGTTATGGCCGGGATCAGCCTTTATGAAGTCAAGGAGCTGCTGGGCCATGCCACACTGGCAATGACGGAGAGATACGCCCACCTTGCACCGGATCGGAACAAAAAGGCAGCCTCGACCATGGAAAAGGTATTCCAGAAAAATGCAGACCATGGCAATAAAGTTATGAATATCTGATTGGCACCTTAAAAATAGATTTTTGGGATATTCTAATGAATTTTGATATAATTGGTCAGATTGAACGAATTGAAACAATTGCAAAGGGGCCTGGAATCCGTATCCTTCATAGGCTGCAAAAAGTATATGGTGCAGGCAATTGGCGCAAAATGAAGGGCATAGCAATTGTGCAATTACCAGACAAAACAAAGTGCAAAGCGGAAATTCATTGGTATGAAGCCCATGGAATAGGCCGCAAAGACTTTAAAATAAAAGAGGTGTTATGATGAATACTTTTGTAATCTGCATTAACAACAAAGATAATCCGGCAAGCTTAATTTTAGGCAAGGTTTATCAAAGCCTGCCTGACAATAAAGCTGAATCACTCAACATGATTCGTATTATTGATGAAGACAAATCCGAGGTTGACGGATACCTGTATGCCGCTTCAATGTTTGCACCTATCAAGCTGCCGGCAATAGCAGAGAAAGCCCTTATCGCGGACAACAGTTAAAAAAAAGGATACATCATGAAAAGATACCTTACAGCAATCATTGAGAAAGAGGGAACCGGGTATGTTTCCTTGTGCCCAGAACTGGACATAGCCAGTCAGGGGGAAACCGTTGCTGAAGCAAGAGACAATTTACAGGAAGCCCTTGAACTGTTTTTTGAATGTGCATCCCCAGAAGAAATAGAAACCCGCCTTAAAGGGGAAATCTACATCACTCAGATGGAGGTTGCCGTTGGTTAAGCTGCGGGTTTTATCTGGAAAGGGAGCCTGTTCAATATTATCTGCCAATGGTTTTGCAGAGATCCGCAGACGGGGCAGCCATGTGATTATGCAAAAGAAAATTGAAGGGGGCACCATCACCGTCCCGGTGCCAGATCATAAAGAACTAAAAAAGGGAACCCTGCTTTCCATTATCCGGCAATCCGGAATAGACCGGAACGCCTTTGAATAATTCCATCTTCCTGGGATAGATTCGGGGGCGCTCCCTGCATCGAACCGGCGGTAATCCTGAACCATCTTTCCCAGACTCAAAATCAGATATCTTGCAGGAGAGATGAATGTCAGACAATCAGAAAAATAGTTCCACTCTACTTGAAAATGAAAGAACCCAAAAAGAATTATCGAAACGATTTGGTTCAAAAAAGTCATGGACATTGAAAGAAGGTATTGATTTTTTCTTACCTATAGAAGAAGACGGACATCATTTTCCACTTTTGGGAGTATTACAGCCTTCTACTATTCTACATTTAAAATTATCAAAGAAGATATTGATACACAAGAACTTGAGGTAATCAACTCTAAGGAAGAAATCAAAGAAATTTTAGCTTATGATCCTGTTGCAGAACTTGAAAAATTTAAATCTCAGCGATCTCCGTTGAGAAAGGTTGAAATGCAATGGCGAAACCTGCAACGCTATGGTTCCATTGATAAAGAAAGAAAATTGAGTCCTTCTGTCGCTGCCAAGGAACGAGCTGAAAAGCGTGCTGAAAATTTGTCAAAGCGGAAATCTGCCCAAACAGACAAGGAAAAATAGTTTGAAGGATTCCAATACCGGTTGTTGGTGGTGGAATTTTTTTCTTGCAATCATCGTCAGGGTCAGGATAATCTCCAATAATTTTGATTTTCGGCCCATGAGTTCAGAATATGACCGCATACCATATATAAAGGGTGTAGGAATCAGAAAAAAAGCGACAGTTCAACTTTATAAACAAAACCGTCTCTTGCCATTGCCATATATATAAAGGTAAAAACAGATATCTTATTTCCGGCTGGCAAACCTCGGACAACGTCCGAAATATAGAAAGTTGCATACCATCCCAAGTAAATTAGAAACAACAATATATGCCCGCACTCATGTCAGAAAAAACACATAGGTTTAATATTGTTTCTATGGCAGCTACCGATATAAAATGTGTTAAATCAACACCCAAATCAAAGGAGGCTTCATGAAAATAACCCATTACATTCTGTTTACTATTTTATTGACCTGTAACGTGTGTGGCGCAAGTGCCATCCCAATACCAGCAAAAGAAATCGGGACGGATTTAATTCGACAAGATTTTGAAGAAAATCTTAAAAAAGCCGAAGCAGGGGATAAGGCAGCTCAGTTCTATATAGGAAACAGCTATAGTGCCGGGATAGGTACACCTAAAAACTATAAACACGCCTACATTTGGTTTAGCCTGGCTGCAGCTCAAGGGCACGAAAAAGCAAAGGTAAAACAGAATGATATTGAAAAAAAACTAACCCCTCAGCAGATCAGTAACGCTCAGGATCTGGCCCTTTATAAGCAGCTGGCCATATCAAAACAAAACGAACTAAAGCCCGTTATTTCTGAAAAAAGCATTGAGGGGCATTTCATAACCGCAGCAACAGAAGGAGATCTATTCATTGTTACCGGTAGAATAAAAAATCCTACGGCACACACAATCTCCCATGTTAAACTCAAAGGAACGTTGCTTACGACTGGCAAGATCAAAGCTATGGACAGGACAGTTTTTTGTGGGAACACAATAGATGAGGCCAACTTAAAAAAAATGAAGATAACCCAAATCGAAAAACAGCTCATGGATAAAAATGCCATTATAAAGCCTGGCGAATCATCCCAATTCATGATTGTATTTTCAAAGCTCCCTGCTGATTTGAGCAACTTCACAGTAACCCTTGTCGATTCAAAAAAATTACAAAAAAGCCCCATTGGGCCTTAAGTTTGTATAATAGAATACGATGGTTCAACCGGTTATTTGGGATCGACAAAAATAGAAAATTAGCAGATACTATATAGAGACTTGTTCGCGGGACTTAGCAAAACTGAATCAATCAATCCTTGCCAAAGCTTTCCGTGGAGAACTTGTCCCACAAGATCCAACAGATGAGCCAGCCTCAGTCCTTCTTGAGCGAATCAAAGTAGAACGTGAAGCCATGAAGCCAAAGAAAAAAACAACAAGAAAACGAAAAACAAAGGTTGTCTCATGATAAAAAAAGCGCAATTCAAAATAGACGGTCTGCTCAAACTGGAAA
>DATFIL010000024.1:0-5998 GCA_035270145.1 Desulfobacter sp.
AAATCGTTCTCTTTTTGAAGTACGCCGGCACCTTCGTAATAGATATCCAGAAAAGTCTGCAGATTATTGAAACGATAAGCCTGTCGCAGTGCTTCTACCGAATCGAAATTAATGCGGATATCGTTTCTTTCGGCTAAACGAAACAATGTCTCAGGCTCCAACGTCCCTTCAATATGAAGATGCAGTTCTGCCTTGGGAATACCCTGAATAAATACATTCATAGCCATCGAAATCTCCTTGTTAAGTTGATTAAGGTCTATGGCCCTAAGCGCCGGTGTTGTTGACTTTATGTTTTTTGATCTGGTTGTAAAGGGAGACAAGTTTGCGGTCTGTCTCGTTCAGGCGATCGGCAAGGACAATGAAAAGATGCTTGGCCACATCAGGATATTTTTCTATAATTTCAATCAGCTTGTCTCCGGGAAACCGTTTTATCTTGGAACGTCCCTTTGAAATAATAGACGCAGACCTTTGGGTATCGGTTATGGCCGCCATTTCGCCGAAATACTCTCCGGGCTGGGTAATTTCTGCAATCATTTTACCGCCCTTGACCACATAAACAGCGCCTTGAACAAGCTTGAAAAAATCAATATCCGTATTTCCTTCACGAATGATCACATCCTTGTCCTCGTATTGTTCAATGTCGGGGTTCACCAGATAGGCCGGCAGCGCCTCTTTTGAAATAACGGTTTTTTTTAACACTTCTTCCAGAGATGTCTCTCCGGATTTTACCTTAACAAGGCCGGCATCCCGAAGTGTGCTCATACCTTCGGAGATTGCCACCTTGCGCAACTGGTCTTCAGGCACTTCAGCAGAAATGGCTTTGGCAACCTCATCGGTCACTTCCATGAGTTCATACAGCCCGACCCTGCCCTTGTATCCGGTACCATTGCAGCGGGGGCAACCCTTGGGGCCATACATAGTCAAATCCGGAATTTCACTTTTATCAAAACCGTGCAATTCCAGGTCTTCCGGATTATATCCGGAGACCTCCTGCTTGCAATCCGGACAAAGCCTGCGTCCAAGACGCTGGGATAAAACCATGGTAACGGATGAGGCAAGCATATAGGGTGGAATGCCGATATCCACAAGCCGTCCAATGGTGGACGGGCAGTCATTGGTATGCAGGGTGGCAAAAACAAGATGGCCTGTCATGGCGGCCTTGATGGCAATCTCAGCGGTTTCAATATCACGGATCTCACCCACCATGATAATATCCGGATCCTGTCGGAGAAAGGCTTTCAGAGCTGCGGCAAAGGTCATGCCGACCTCTTCTCTTACGGGCACCTGGTTAATCCCCTTAAAGTTGAATTCCACTGGGTCTTCAGCGGTCAGGATCTTGATGTCATCCTTGTTCAAACGGTTGAGAACGGAATACAATGTCGTGGTTTTACCCGACCCAGTGGGTCCTGTAACCAGAAGCAGGCCATAGGGTCTTGAAATACAGCGTTTAAGCATCTCAAAGGTGCCGGGTTCAAACCCTAAGCGAGTCAGATCAACGCTTAACGCACTCTGGTCCAGGATACGCATAACAACGCTCTCGCCAAACAAGGTGGGCAAGGTGGATACACGGAAATCCACAGATTTTTTTTTGCCCAGCCGAAGTTTGATGCGACCGTCCTGGGGAATCCTGCGCTCGGCAATATCCAGGGAGGCCAGAATTTTTATCCTTGAAAGCACGGCATTTTTAATTGACAACGGCAGGTTCATGGCCTTGTACATGCCGCCGTCCAGGCGGTAGCGCACCTGAAAGGATTTTTCAAAGGGTTCAATGTGTATATCGGACACGCCGTCGTTGATAGCTTTGGTTAAGATGCCGTTTACCAGTTTGATGATGGGTGCATCCGAGGCCATGAATTCATCCTGGCCGAGGTTTGTCTCGGCGACGGCGACCTCAAGCTCCTCGGCTGCCTCGGAAACCAGGGAACCGAAATCATCAACAGAAGTTACCGGTTCATCATCTTCTGCCTCATCCTCAAAATGAAGAAAACTTTTATACTCTTCATCGGAAATTTTATAAAAATCGCGATACGCCTGGATGATATCATTCTCGGTGGAGACAAAGGCCTGGATGTTTTTCCCTGTTTTTTTTCCAAGATCTGCAACCACATCCGTATTCGTGGGTTCTGCCATGCATAGCTGAAGATCGTCCCCGACCAGCTTCAAGGGAAAAACCAGATTGTTTTTGGCATCATCATAGGGCAGAAGCTTTAATGCCTGGGAATCCGGCTTTATTTCAGAAAAAGTGACAACTTTATAGTTATATAGCCGTCCCAGCACATTGATGATAGTATCCGGATCAATATATCCTTTCTGGAGCAAAATACCCGAAAGCCGCTCGTTGGTCTTTTTCTGGACCGAGAGGGCCTCATTGAGCATAATAGAGGTAATCTGTCCTTCTTTGGAAAGGATTTCACCAATTTTAACCTTGCCGGCGCCAGACTGATCTTTGATGGTAGATTTAAGGCTGGAACCGGATTTTATAGCAGTTTTGCCGGCCATAAGATATCCTGAAGCTGTTACTCGATTATAAAATTAAAAAAACTTGATCATCGAGTGTTACGATTTTTTATAATTTTTGACGACCCGGATACCGCCGGCCAATACCAAAAGAAAGCCTAAAAAATAGGCACAGAACTTTACTATTCCGATTTTATTTTTAAAAAATTCAATGGTCTCAATTTGGGGTATCACCTGGGGCACCCTAATGAAAACCGCGACACCCACGACGATCAAAATAATACCATAATAAAATGTAAGTTTTTGTTTATCCATCTTACTCCCCACCTTCAAGGCCGGATAATTCCCGGTCAAATTTCTTTTTTATCGTGTCTGCCCTCTCAGATATTTCCGCAAAGGTGTCAAACAGGGTTTCAATGTCGGATTCCAGTTTAGCATGTTCTTTGGATAAAGTGGCAATTTTTAATCCGTCCTGGTCCTGGGATGCATCAAGCAGTTCTTTGTCCACCCGGGCCATGTTGGTTTCCTTTGCCTCTATCTCAGTTTCAAGTTTGTTTATCTTCTTATTTATCGGCGTCAACTGCTTTGACCTTTCGGCCACAAGCTCTGATTTTTTCTTGCGCAGTTCTTTTTTGGAAAGCTGTGGGCTTTTTTTGCGCTTTACAGGGATCTGTTCTTCATCCTCCCATCCCTGTTTTTCAAGAAATTCCTGATAGGTGCCCTCAAATACGTCAATGCCGCTTGACGTAAATATCACCAGGCGGTTTGCCAGGGCATGCAAAAACATTTCATTATGGGTAACAAGCACAACAGCACCTTCAAACGCATTTAATGCCTCCACAAAGGCATCACTGGCCTCAATGTCAAGATGGTTTGACGGCTCATCCAAGAGCAGAAAATTCAAAGGCCGGATCAAAAGTTTACCAAGCATGACCCGGGCTTTTTCTCCACCGGACAGCACACTGATCTTTTTTAGAGCCGCATCCTGTTCAAACATCATGGCGCCGCAGATATTTCTGGCGGTCTGGCGATCTGTTTCAGGGTAGGCATGCAAGATCTCTTCTTCCACAGTGAATTGCGGATTTAAAGTCTGGATATTGGTCTGCTCAAAATATCCGGTTTCTATTCCTGGATTGGGTTTCACCCACCCTGCATCCGGATTTATATTCTGACTGATCAGTTTAAGTAACGTGGTTTTTCCTTTGCCGTTTTTGCCGATTACAGCCACACGGTCACCGGGGTATACGGTCAAAGAAAAATTTTTAATCAAGGGGGTGTCTTTTTCATACCCAAAACGCAACATTTCGGCAGTCAGCACCTGTTTGCCGGTAAAAGGCAGGTAGTTAAAGGAAAAATCCAGATTTTTAAGTTCTGCCAGTTTGTCCTTTTCTTCAAGCTTGGCCAGGGTTTTGATCCTGGACTGCACCATGTTGGCCAGCCTTGCCTTGGCCCGGAACCGGGTGATGAACAGTTCCATTTCTTTTTTGCGCTTTTCCTCATTTACCCGGGTTTTTTCATATATCTCTTCGTCCTGGGCCACCTGGAGATAATATTTGGCGGTGTCACCCTCTATCTTTTTCATCTTGCGACGGTGAATCCCCACAATATGGGTCACCACATTATCCATAAATCCTCTGTCATGGGTAACCAGAAGCATCTCCCTTGGCCAGGAAACAAGAAATCCTGTAATCCAGCGGATGGAGGTAATATCCAGATAATTGGTGGGCTCGTCAAGAATTAATAGATCAGGCTCGGATACCAATACCTTGGCCAGGTTTAAACGCACCTGGTAGCCACCGGAAAACAGCATGGGATCCTTTTGCATATCCTGTTCTGAAAACCCCAGACCTGACAAAATTTTTTCAGCTTTCCAGAAATGATCACGTTCATTATCGGGCAGGCCAAGCATGGCCTCTTCAAGAACACTGGGTTTACTGAATTTTATATGCTGGGAAAGCACACCGATTCGATATCCGCTGGGTATAATAATGCGCCCTTCGTCGGGGTGATCAATACCTGCAATTATATTTAAAAGCGTGGTCTTACCATGGCCGTTTCTTCCTACCAGGCCAACCCGTTCTCCGGAATTGATCTGCATGCCGGTATCGTCAAGCAGCACCTGATCTGCGAATCCTTTAGTTATGGATTCTATATTCAGCATTGATTCCTCCTGTTGCGCCTGCCAAGCGGTGATAATGTTCCAACACTCCATTTTAAAAATGGCAATATTATCATCCAAGGGGTAATTTATAAACATTAGATTTTATTTGACTTGATTTTTTCAACGTTTTAATAGTAGACGTTATGTTTTGGTAAATTTAAAATAAAAATCAAATTTCGGCTGGTTCCAAGGCTTGGGCAAGCTAATATCAATATGTCTTTAACCATTTAAACGGTATAAACGGTGATTTAAAATGACCAAATACATCTATGAGTTCGGCCCTGATAAAACGGAGGGCGATGCAAGTCAAAAAAACCTTTTGGGCGGAAAAGGTGCCAACCTTGCAGAAATGGCAAAGCTCAAATTGCCTGTTCCGCCAGGTTTCACCATATCAACGGAATGCTGCAATCACTATTTTGATTTAAACGGGCGCTTTCCTGATACCCTTGAAGGCGACATTCTCAAAGCCATGGCCAATATTGAATCCCAGTCAGGTATGGTTTTTGGTGATCCGGAAAATCCATTGCTGGTATCCTGCCGATCCGGTGCAAGAAGCTCAATGCCCGGAATGATGGAGACCATATTGAATGTTGGCCTGTGCCCAGCAACGATCCCGGGACTGATCAAAAAGACCAATAATGAATGGTTTGTTTATGATGCCTATCGTCGATTGATCATGATGTATTCAGATGTAGTTATGGAAAAAGCGGAACAAATCAGTCCCAAGGACGGTATGGGTATCCGCCTGAATCTGGAAATGATGATGAACAACCTGAAAAACGATAAGGGCTATGACAATGATACGGATATTTCTACCGCAGATTTAAAGACCCTTTGCGAACGGTTTAAGAAAAAAATCCGGGAGGATCTGGGTGCCGATTTTCCTGATGAGCCCCAAGAGCAACTCATGGGGTCCATCGGTGCTGTATTTAAGAGTTGGAACGGCAAACGGGCCGTATCCTACCGCCGCATTGAACATATTCCGGACAGCTGGGGCACGGCCGTCAATGTCCAGACCATGGTTTTCGGTAATATGGGCAAGACCTCTGCCACAGGCGTTGCCTTTACCAGGGATCCGGCCACAGGGGACAATAACTTTTATGGAGAATGGCTGGTCAATGCCCAGGGCGAGGATGTGGTGGCAGGCACCAGAACCCCCAATCCATTAAACACCGACACCAAAAATGCCCAGAACAGCCACCTGCCCTCTCTGGAAGAATCCATGCCCGAACTTTACAAGCAGTTGTTTGACATCAGGAATCTTTTAGAAGCCCATTACAAGGACATGCAGGATATTGAATTCACCATCCAGGAAGGCAGGCTTTACATGCTCCAGTGCCGTGTGGGAAAACGCACCGCGACAGCTGCCCTGAACATGGC
>DATFIL010000025.1:0-4190 GCA_035270145.1 Desulfobacter sp.
AGATCTGGCGAGGCAAACCAAAGAGTGCCGCTGCCCTACTGTGAGGGACCGTTGCACGATGCCAACTACTGGCGTAAACCGCGTGGCGGCCCTCCAGATCTTGAAAAAGTCTTTGAGCTTCGTTACAGCCTTTGCTGCGGGCGTGAAGGATGCCGCCGGCGCGTCATGCCTCCATCGGTCAGGTTTTTGGGACGCCGGGTGTATTGGGCTCCTGTTGTTTTGTTACTCACCGCTCTCCGTCAGGGGAAAAATCCGGAAGCGACCCTGGAACGCTTAAAGGGAGTTTGCGGGGTCTGGAGATCCACCATCAATCGCTGGAGAGATTATTTTTTAGACATTTTTCCAGAAAGCAGTACCTGGCGCCGTCTTTCGGGACATTTTCTGACAAAGAAAAAGGATCGGTTAATTCATGATCTGCTATCCAGCTACTATCAGAAAATACAGCCACCAAAATCTGCAATAGCCAAGTGCCTTCAAGCGCTTGCTATGGGGCCTTGAAAGCCAGGATAGCTAAGGGAGCTCTCCGCTGAGAGCCGGCCACGCAGAAGTTGGGCTGGTTCCAGGGGGACATCAATTTGTTACAAGGTGTCAGCTCACGGTTTTGCCCCCGTTTGTCTTCATGGTGGAGGCCGGAGGAAGCAAACCGAAAGGAGAGACGCCATGAGCAACACGCAAGCGCCTATTTGGCGACGCTGGGGACAATTTCGTTTCTCAGTGATTGGTGAACTGTTGTCCAGCCCGCCTGCCAAGGGGCAGCTACAGCAGGAAATTCAACGGCTTTCACAAAAAATTTATCAGCACCCCATTGACGAAGACCGAAAATTCACATTGGGTGCATCGACTATTGAACGGTGGTATTATAAAGCCAAAGAGGCTGATGATCCGGTAGCTGTTCTGGGACGGAAACCTCGATTCGATGCAGGCATACGCTGGTCTATGCCCGAAGCACTGCTGGATGCGTTAAAAACTCAGTACCAAACGTATCCTCGCTGGACTGTTCAATTGCACTATGACAACCTGAAAGTTGTGGTGAAAGAAAATTCTGAATTAGGAAAACTGCCCAGCTACAAGACTGTATTACGGTGCATGCGGGATAACGGCTGGTGGAAATCCAGTGGGCCGTCCCAGCCTACTCCCGGGCAAGTACAGGCTGCCAAACACCTTGAAGACCGGGAAGTCAGAGGGTATGAAATATCTTTCCTTCACGGCCTTTGGCATCTTGATTTCCACCATGCCAAAGTTCGCATTCCGGATGCGTCCGGAAACTGGCTTCAGCCCATGGTTCTGGCGATCCTTGATGACCATTCCCGTATTTGCTGCCACCTGCAGTTTTATCTGGCCGAAACTGCCCAGTGCCTGGTTCATGGATTGATCCAGGCGTTTATGAAACGAGGACTGCCCAGGTCATTGATGACCGACAACGGGTCGGCAATGCTGGCAGAGGAAACCACACAGGGGCTTGCCCGTCTGGGCATTGATCATAAAACCACGTTGCCTTACTCCCCTTATCAAAATGGTAAGCAGGAAGTCTTCTGGGGCCAACTTGAAGGGCGGCTTTTGGAACTGGTACGCAAACACAAGGACTTGAAACTGTCCTTTTTAAATCAGGCAGCCCAGGCCTGGGTCGAGCAGGATTACCATCGCAGATTCAACCGGGAGATTCACTCAACCCCTTTGGATCGCCTTCTTAATGGTAAAAGCGTCGCCAGAAAACTGCCGGAACGTGAGGTCCTCCGCCTTGCCTTTACACGCAGGGTGACGCGTAAGCCAAGGCGTAGTGACGCCACTGTCGCTGTTGCCGGTATTCGCTATGAATTGCCGCCCCGGTTTAGTCACATGGAATGGATTGTCTTGCGTTTTCCCAGCTGGGATAAAAGCCAGTTGACCTTGGTGGACCCCAAGACCGATGCCCCCCTTGCACAACTCTTGCCCCAGGACAAAACGGCCAATGCGTCAGGAAAACGCCGGGTGATCTCCCCTGAAATTTCCCAGACAGATCCTGTTGACACACTAGAATACCCGGCCCTGCTAAAAAAATGGATGGCCGATCACGCCGCCACCGGACTGCCGCCTGCTTATTTACCCATGGAGGAAAACACCATTGAATAACATTGATATTAAAAGCCTGTATGGCCTGAAGTACAACCCTTTTTTACCAAACATCCCCGAAGAGGCTCTTTATACGCTTCCCGGTTCACAAACGTTTGAACGTCGTATCCGTTCCATGGCCCAACAGGGCGGCTTTGCTTTGATTACCGGAGAACCCGGGCTCGGCAAAAGCAAAACCTTGCATAAAATGGCCTGCTGTCTGGAGAAAGTCCCTGATCTTGCTGTTGGGGTTATGCAGCGTCCTCAAAGCAGGCTGGGGGACTTTTACAGGGAGCTTGGAGAATTGTTTAATGTGGCACTGTCTCCAGCCAACAGGTATGGCGGCTTCAAAGCCCTTCGAGAACGCTGGATACATCATTGCCAGAGCACGTTGTTTAAGCCGGTTCTGCTCATTGATGAGGCGCAGCATGTTTCAGACGAATGCCTGACTGAATTAAGAATCCTGCAAAGCCATCAGTTCGACTCACAAAACCTTTTGTTTACTGTGCTTTGTGGTGATAACAGGCTCCCTGAGAGATTTCGCTCTCCGGAACTGTTACCATTGGGAAGCCGAATCGGCCCAAGATTGGTTCTTGAGCCACTGACGCCGGATCAGTTACAGGATTATCTTCATTTTGCATTGGATCAGGCAGGAAACAGCCAGTTGATGACCGACGCATTAATACGGACCCTGGCCGGCCATGCCGCCAACAATCTGCGGATTCTCAATCAGATGGCTGCAGAGCTTCTAAATGCTGCCGCAGTGAAAGAATTGCCAAAAATCGACGAAGTTTTATTTTTCCAATTGTTCTCACCCAGTCGCTCCAGACCAAAACAAAATTAAAACGCTTACCAAACAACCACCCAAAAAAGAATAGGAAGAGAATATGAGTATTTATGATGATCCAGACATTACATTTGAAGAGATTGCCATAGAATTAGGATACCTGATGCGTGACATCGCCGTTACAGGACTTAAAAGTTTGAATCGGGAATATCGGGAGTTCCGGAAATTCCAAATGGAACAGGACAGAAAAGAAAGTCCCATAGACCACGACGAGTGGATATAACCAATATGCCCGGACCCCAGCGTCCGGGCGCATACCCATGGAAAGAATTTTTTGGAAAATCGGTAATTATTTTAACCATCTCTTCAGCCTGGCTGTCCTTGACGAATCAACAGGCAAGTGGCCAGTCGCCCCTTCCCCTAAAAATATCCCCTATCTTAAAGCCGAAAATGCAGGCGGCAGACACATCCTGCTTAAACCGGATTCTGCTATCCAACCGTATTACTTTCTTGCAGACGATTTAAACAGCGACCTGCTCACCCGACATCATCAATTAAAACCGGGAGTTTTTAAACCCGGCAGAATGGTCATAGAAACGTCGCCCGGCAATTATCAGGTATGGATTCATGGTTCTCGCCCCCTTGATCTTTCTGAAAAACGGTATTGGTTGGAGAAATTGCACAGCGACCCCGGCGCAGACCCTAAAAACAGATGGGGCAGATGCCCCGGGTTCAGGAACAGAAAGACAAAACACAAAACGCCTTCAGGACAGTATCCATTGGCAAAACTGGTATGGGTTGATTGGACGCGTCAGGCGAATATCCCTAAAATAGAACTACCCTCCTGTTTTCAAAAGGCTTTTTCCCATCAACTCCAGGGGGGAGTGTGTCATAAAAACAATATTACCCGATCCCTTTATAATAAAGGTAACGAATCCGCAACAGATTTCGCATATGCTTTGGCTCTCTATCGAAGAGGGTTTACCCGAACGGAAATCTACAATCGTATTATTCAGGAAAGACAGGATTGGAGCAATCATGCAGGTGAGCGAAGAAAAGCACAGTATCTGACGAGGACTTTACTGAGAGCAGAAAAAATTATCGGTTAAAATTGAATACATCTCATTTTTGTTCACGCCTTCTTGCCTATATTTTTAAAAACACGACCTATACGCACAATGCGTCCCTCATATTTATTGACCATCAATCCATCAATTTGCGAGTCCGCGCTCAATTGGTGGCCATCAATGGGTGGTGGCGTTAACGGTGCTAAACTCAAATTTGTTGAAGAACAATACGCCTGTAGATTCAATGG
>DATFIL010000026.1:0-3744 GCA_035270145.1 Desulfobacter sp.
GCAGGCCGATGGATTGCGACGGCGTTGTGAATGTGACCACCATCGGGCAGACCGATTTGATTGAGCTGATTTCCAATGCAGCACTAAATAAAAAAGAAGAAATGACCCCCCAAGAGTTTGCCCTGGCCGCAGACATCTCTCGCCTTTTGGCGAAAAAGGGCCTTCCTGTCTCCGTGGCAGCACAGCATGACCAGGTGGATCTTGTTGTCCACAAACCAGTACTGATGTTTTCCAGCTACGGCAAAAAACTGGCAAGTCTTGTCCAATCTGTTAAGGGGGTAAACAAGGTCAATACCCGGACCGGCAGGCTGTTTTACCAAACAGATATCCTTCCGGGCAGCAATTATTTCAAAACCCCGACACCAGCACCCATTAAAAAGCAGTATGAACAACTATACGCAAGAGTGACGGAACGCCGCCCGGCGGTCATGAACCGTGCAACGGCAGATGCCCGCCTTGTTGCCGCCCATGCCTGATATAAAGGCGGCATTTTAAATGCGGCCTTTTTTCTATACCCATAGCCGGCATTTAGACCACTTTGCCGGCTGTGATTTTTTCTTTGAAAAATTATTCCAGTTTAAACGTTTTGATTTTACGCCACAAAGAGACCCGGTCGATTTTCATGATTTCAGCAGCCCGGGTTTTGTTCCAGTTGGTCTGTTCCAGCACCCACTGGATATACCGTTTTTCCTGCTCCTTCATGGTGGGGATTTTGCCTTCCGGGGCTGTGCGGTAGGTTTCAATGGCCAGCTGAGTAAGATGGTCGGGAAGTGCCTCGGGATATATTACGTCGTTGTTCTCCATGGCCACGGCCCGTTCTATAATGTTTTCAAGTTCCCGGACGTTTCCCGGCCAGGTATAGTTGACAAGAAATTCCATGGTGGTCCGGTCAATTTCCTTGATGTTTTTTCCCATATCCCGGTTTTTCTTTGCCAGAAAATGATAGGCCAAAAGCGGAATATCCTCTTTTCTGTCTGCCAAGGCAGGCAGTATGATGGAGGCCACGTTGATTCGAAAATAAAGGTCCTGGCGGAAATGCCCCTGATCTACCTCGTGACGCAGGTCCCGGTGGGTGGCGGCAATGAACCTTAAATCCACGCCCACCGTCTGTGTGCTGCCCACCCGCATGATCTCTTTTTCCTGGATCACACGAAGGATTTTGATCTGCATGGAGGGCGGCATATCCCCGATTTCATCAAAAAATACCGTGCCCTGATCGGCAAACTCGAACAAGCCTTTTTTGGTTTTCATGGCACCGGTGAATGCCTCTTTTTCATGGCCGAAAAGCTCGTTGGCCATGAGATCCTCTGAAAATGAGCCGCAGTTAAAGGCTACCATTTCATGGTTTTTCCGGCTGGAAAGACTGTGAATCGCCCTTGCCACTAGTTCTTTACCGGTGCCGCTTTCTCCTAAAATCAATACGGAGATATCGGTCTGGGCCACCTGGGCAATGGTTTTTTTCACCTGGCGCATGCCCGGACTGTTACCGATGATTTCAGGCAGCTTTGCCTTCTGGTCAAGTTGCTTCCGAAGCGCCTGATTTTCCATTTGAAGAGATCGCTTAAGCAGCGCCTGTTTGATGATCTGCCGGACCTCGTCTATTTTGTAGGGTTTTGCAATGTAATGATAGGCCCCTTCTTTCATGGCGTTAACCGCATTGTCCACGGTGGCGTAGCCGGTGATCATGATGACTTCGGTGTAGGGTTGCAATTCCCGACTGCGTTCAAGGATCTGCATGCCGTCGATTTTCTTCATCTTGTAATCAGTGATAATCAGATCAAACGCCTTGGTTTTGATAAGGTTCAGCCCCTTGGTTCCGCTGTCTACGGCCGTAACCTTGTATCCATCCTTGAGAAGGATGTGTTCAAGATTTTTAAGGGCGATCTGCTCATCTTCGATGATAAGGATGTGTTCCTGCATGCTTCTCCTGTTGTCAATCCGGCAGACTGACGGTAAATATTGTACCGTGGTCAAGGCTGGAATTCACGCTGATTGTTCCGCCGTGCTGTTCAATGATGCCATGGATAATGGAAAGTCCTAATCCCGATCCTTTTCCCACTTCCCGGGTGGTGAAAAAAGGATCGAAAATTTTGGCCAGATGTTCTTGCTTTATCCCCTTTCCCGTATCCTCAACCGTAAAAACAAAGGTGTGTGCCTGCCTGTCCTTGAATGCTGAAATGGTGAGATGTCCGCCTTCCTGGTCCTCCATGGCAAATACGGCATTGATAATCAGATTAAGCAGTACCTGCTGGATGCGCCGGGGATCCATGCTTCCTTCAATATCATCGGGAACAGTTATTTTTACGTCAATATCCGAAGGAATGTCTCCTGTAATCAGGTGCATGGTGTTGTTGACCAGTTTTTTAAACAGGACCGGTTCAAGATTGAAATCACTTTGCCTGGAAAAATCAAGCAGGGCCCGGATAATTTCCTTTGACCGGTTGATCTCCTGTTCGACATTAGTCAGGAGCATCTTTTTATAATCAATATCCGGGTCTTCAATTTCTTCCTGGATAATCTGGACACTGGTGGAGATGTTGTTCAATGGATTGTTCAATTCATGGGCCACCCCGGAGGTGAGCGTGCCTAAAGATGACATTTTTTCGGCCTGGATGAGCTGGGTTTTACGCCGACCTAATTCTTCAATCATGTCGTTCAGGCTTACCGCCAAAGATTCAAATTCGTCTCCGGTTTTTATTGCCGGAATTTTATCATAATCGCCCTTGGCAATTTGTTTGATGCCGGTTTCAATGGCCTTTAAGGGGCGATTAAGCTTGATTACCAGAAAAATGATGGATAGCACAGTGAGAATAAACAAAGATAACAGGGAAAATATCAGGTATTGCCTGGACTGGTCCAGCAGTTTAAACACCTTTTTCTTTTCTGTTTTCACCACCTGTTCAATATCAGTGGTCAGTTCCCGTCCAAGCCGGCTCACCGTATTTTGAATCTGCAAAGATTGCTCAGAAGAGACTATGCCGTTTTTATACAGAGCCAGCAGGGTTTCCATGTTGGTGCGGTAGGCATTGATGGCCTGGCTGCGTTGCTGAAAAGAGAGCTCATTTGCCACAAGGTCAGAGAATTCTTTTTTGATAAGCACCTGCTTTTCATCAATTTTGTTAATGTATGACAGTGCTTGGGACAGATCCTTGATATCTTTTCTTAAGAAAAAATTTTTTTCGTAACGCCGGGCCTCCAGCACTGTATCCAGCAGATCCCGTTTCTTTTCAATGAGCACCAGGGTATTTAACACCATGGAATTGCTGTAGTGGTTCACAAACCAGATAATGCTGTTCACTACCATGAAAACCAGGAAAAGAAATGATATTTTTTGTCTAAGACTGAAACTCATAAGCCGTTTATATATTAATTACTTAAGAAATACCGTAGAAAAAATAGATCACGGCCAACTCCACAACAAGAAAGAGCACGGTCATCACAGCACCGGCCTTGGCATAATCAATGGTCCTGTAGCCGCCCGGCCGCATGATCAGGGCATTAACCTGATGGGTAGGCAATACAAAGGTATTGGACGCGGAAATCCCCACCACCAGCGCAGCCATTCTGGGATCAGCCCCGGCCATCATCGCCATGTTCATACACAAGGGCACCAGCAGCACCGTGGCCCCCACATTGGAGATAACCAGGGTAAAAAAGGATGCCATAACACCCACAACCGCCAGAAGCACAATGGGGGTCGGCGTCCCGATCAGGTTGAGCACGGTTTGGGCAATAAAGCCGGCC
>DATFIL010000027.1:0-14310 GCA_035270145.1 Desulfobacter sp.
TTCTGCATGGTGGTAACATTGTCCGGCCAGCCGGGAAGTTGATCACAATGGACCAGAAGATCTTCGGCATAATCGGTTATCTTGAAAAACCACTGCCACAATTTTTTTTGCTGAACCACCTGGGAACACCGCCAGCACTTATCCTGTTCAACCTGCTCATTGGCCAGCACCGTCTGGCATTTTTCACACCAGTTCACGTAGGATTCCTTGCGGTAGGCCATGCCCTTTTCAAGCATTTTTAAAAACAGCCACTGTTCCCAGCGGTAGTATTCCGGCCGGCAGGTGGCAATTTCCCTGTCCCAGTCATAGGAAAACCCCATTTTTTTAAGCTGTGCCCGCATGGATCGGATATTGTCATAAGTCCAGGCGGCCGGATGGGTATTGTTGTCAATGGCTGCATTCTCTGCGGGCATACCAAAGGCATCCCACCCCATGGGATGAATGACATTAAAACCTCTCATGCGCTTGTAACGGACCACCACATCTCCGATGGTGTAATTGCGCACATGCCCCATATGAATCTTCCCCGAAGGGTAAGGAAACATTTCAAGCAGATAATATTTTTCCCTGGACGCATCTTCTTTCACTTTGAAAAGCTGGGTATTTTTCCAGTATTCCTGCCATTTGGGCTCGACCTGGGAAGGGATGTACCGTTCCTCCATTATTTTCATTCCTTTCGAAAAGCATCTATAATTTATAGTTGAACTTTTTTAGATGCCACAAGACAGTCGAAATAGCAAAGGTATTTATAGCAAAAGTTTTAAATCTATGTATTCATAGACCAAATCGGCCCATGGCTGTTATACTCGATGATCCAGTTTTTGTTAATTTGCCCAACTTCGGCGTTGGAAACAATTTTTAATCCTCAAAATATGTTGTATATTCGTCCGGTTAAAAATTTTTTCGGCCTTGAATTTGAACAAATTCCCTAAAAACTGGATGATCGAATTATAATGATTTATCGAATTAAAACCAAAGCTATAAGGATAAACGAAACTCAATATGCCATATACCCCTGAAGATGTTGTGATGCTGGCCGCATACGTTCTATCTGCGCTGGTGTGTTCGTTCCTGTGTTCCGTTGCTGAGGCGGTATTGTTAAGCATCACGCCTTCTTACATCGAAGGCTTGGAGGAGCGAAACCCAAAACATGCGGCACTTTTACGCAAATTGAAAAAGGACAAAGTGGATCAATCCCTTTCCGCTATTTTAACGTTGAACACCATTGCCCATACAATGGGCGCCATCGGCGCAGGCGCCAAAGCCACCGTGGTGTTCGGTGACGCCTGGTTCGGTCTCTTTTCAGCGATCATGACACTGATGATTCTCTTTCTTTCTGAAATCGTTCCCAAAACCATTGGCGCGGTTTACTGGTCCATCCTTGAGGTTCCAACCGCGCGGTTTATTCAATCACTGATTGTGATCCTCTATCCTGTGGTCTGGATTTCCGAAAAACTGACGGCCTTCATTTCCCGTAGAAAAATTATCAATAATTCCAGCCGAGATGAGCTGATTGCCATGGCCTCACTGGGGGTCAAGACTGGACAAATTCACAGTAAAGAATCTATAATTATTAGAAGTCTACTTCGATTCGAATCACTGAAGCCATCGGATATCATGACCCCGCGAACCGTAATTTTTGCTCTACCTGAAGATATGAAAATCAGAGAGGCATGGCCCATCATCAGTCAAAAACCCTTTTCACGAATTCCCATTTATTCAGATAGCGTGGACTGCATCACCGGATTTATTCTCAAAAATGACGTATCGATCCGCTCGACACAGAATTACGTAGCCCCCCAAAGTCAAGGGAAAAAAGATAACGATGATACCCAAATACCGATATCTGCAAAATTTTCCGAAAACGACAATCCATTATTGTCAAGCGAAGAACCCCTGAACGTCTTAAAACGGGAGATACTCGTTGTTCCGGAATCCATATCCATAACATCTCTTTTTGAAAAATCCTTAAAGAATCGCCACCATATTACCATTGTTGTAAATGAGCATGGTAGCACCGAAGGCCTGGTGACCCTGGAAGATTTGATTGAAAGCATTATCGGCATGGAGATCGTTGATGAAACAGACTATGTGGAAGATATGCGCATCCTGGCAAGAAAACGATGGGTTAAACGTGCCAAAGCAATGGGGATAAAAGACTCTTCGATCTAATGGAAAAGTTACACTCGATGATCAAGTTACACTCAATCATCAAATTACATGCAATTGCCCTGTCAAAATCAGACAGCAATTTTAAATTTAATGCTGAAAATCAGATATTTATCTTGACCACATATACATGAAATGATATAGAGAATGGTTTTTTGTCCTAACTTGGACAATAAGCATGACTGTTTTATCCTTGCTCCGGGTCGTCTATGAAGGTTGCTCCGGGGCTTTATAGCCACAAGGAGGAAAAATGAAGAAGTACGAAACCGTATTTATTTCTGATCCGGATATGTCGGATCAGGCGCGTGAAGAATTGCTCGAAAGAGTCAAAGGTATCATTGACAGGGAAAAGGGTATTCTTCTGAACATTGATGACTGGGGCCTAAAGAAATTGTCCTATGAAATCAAAAAGAAACTGCGCGGGTACTATGTATGCTTGACTTACGGCGGAACCGGAGCGCTTGTCACAGAGCTTGAAAGAAATTTTCGCTTAAGTGATTTTATCATGAAGTTTATGACCATCCTTATCACGGAAGACGTCACCGAAGAATCTCTTAAACAAGAAGCTGAACAGGCCAAAGAAGCAGCCCAGGAAGAAGAAGCTGCGCCCCAGGAAGCAGTAGCAGAAAAAGATCAAGGGGACGCGGAAGAAAAAAATGAGAAGGCTGATGAAAATGCAGATGATCAGGATGATGCAAAAGAGACTGAAGCTGAACCGACATCTGAACCTGCCGAAGAATCCAAGGAATAATTCAAGTACAAAGGAGATCAAGTATGTATAAAGGTCAGAGAGGCGGCGGAAAAAACAGATTCTATCAACGCCGGAAAATCTGCAGGTTCTGCGTAGACAGCACCATGGAACTTGACTATAAAAATCCCAAAGCACTTAAGCAGTTCATTACTGAACGGGGCAAAATTATTCCCCGCCGTATAACAGGGACTTGTGCCAAACACCAGCGCAAGCTGACAGTGGCCATCAAGCAGGCCCGGCAGCTTGCACTCCTGCCCTTTGTGGGTCGCCCCTTAAATTAAAACACAAAAAAGGTTTTCACAGGTTTTTGGATATGCCGTTATCCACCACACACGCGGTTTTCATCAGGGAAACTTTGACAGGCATTCTTTTCTGTCTGTTAATTTATGGTGTGGTGTTTGCGTTTCCCCTGCTTGGTGTATTTGTTCTCCTGCTTCTGCCCCTGCCGGTTCTTTTTTACCGACTTAAAATTGGTAGAAACAGCGGACTGCTGATTGCAGGGGTAAGCTTTTTTATACTCGTGCTCATGGCCAAAGGCGTGGCTTTGGACACACTTTACTTTGGACTGCTTCTGGCAACCGGTATGGTTTTAGGAGAATGCCTTGAGCAGCATATGAGTATTCAAAAAACCATGGGACTGGCCTCTCTGATCGCGGCAGGCGTTGTCTTTGCAGCGCTTATGGTTTACACCATCAGTCAGGAACGGACAATATCCACCCTAATGACGGATTATATGAATCAGTCTTTAAGTATTGCCAGGCAGCTTTCTCCTGAAATCGGAATGGATCCGGACATGACCCAAAAGCTGATATCATCCATGATGATTGTCATGCCGAGCATGTTCATGATTTCTTTTATGACAACCGTGTGGTTAAACATTCTGATTATCAGAAAGATTCTAAAACTTAAGGGCATCACTATCAAAAGTATTGAACACTTAAATCTTTATAAAGCGCCGGACATGCTGGTCTGGGTATTTATCGGATGTGCAGTGGCTTTGATGATTCCCTCTGATCCTGTGAAAATTTTTGGCATCAACTGCCTGATTGTTTTAATGCTTGTTTATTTTTTTCAAGGAATTGCAGTTGTCTCCTTTTTTTTTCAGCAAAAAAACACACCCATGGCTCTGAAAGGATTTTGTTATTTTCTCATTGCCGTACAGGTGTACGTTTTAATCCTTGTTGTTGGGCTTGGTTTTTTTGACAACTGGATTGATTTCAGGAAACTTTCTGCATCACGAAAATAAAATATATGCCGGACCGTAAACAGCGGCCGGATTGGAGGTTTACAATGGAAGTAATATTAAAGGAAACCATCGACACTTTGGGTATCGCAGGTACCGAGTGCAAGGTGGCGGAAGGCTATGGACGCAATTATCTGCTGCCCCAGGGTAAAGCGGTTCTTGCCACCCCTGCCAATCGCAAGGTCATGGAACAGACCCGGGCTAAACTTGAACTTCAGATTGCCAAAGAAAAGAAGGTTGCCGAAGATATGGCAGCAAAAGTAAAAGAAGTTGCGATCACAATCAAGGCCAAGGTCCGCGAAGAAATTCATCTTTACGGTTCCGTAACCTCCCATGACATCAAAGATGCGTTGGACGCCCAGAATGTTGAAGTGGAACGCCGGTCCATTCTACTTGCAGAACCTATCAAGGAGACCGGTGAATACAAGGTGCCCATCCGTTTATATAAGGATGTTGAACCGGAAATCACCGTGAAGGTTGTGGCAGAAGAAAAACAGGAAAAATAGTTCAATAGTTCCGACACATGCCTGCAGGCATTTAGATAAAATCCAAAGATCTGCAGGCATTTTTTAAAGGTCATTGATGGCAAAAAAAGAATCCGTTAAATCAGACCATCTGCTTAACCGCACCCCGCCACATGATACAGATGCCGAGGCCTCACTTCTGTCTGCAATCTTTATCAATAATGACAGCCTGCTTGATATTATTGAAATCCTCAAACCCGATGATTTTTATAAAGGGGCGCATAAAAAGATCTTCAGAGCCATCACGGAACTTGCCCGAAAAGAGGAACCTGCTGACCTTGTAACCGTTGCCAATCAACTTAATGAAAAAGATGAATTGGAAGGGGTTGGCGGACCTGCTTTTCTTGCTGCAATTTCAGATGCAGCACCAGTGGCGGTCAATGCCGTGCATTATGCCAGGATCGTCCGTGAAAAAGCCACGCTGCGGGAGCTTATTAATACATGTTCTGCAACCATTGAGCGCTGTCTTCAAGATAAAGGTAATTTTAAAGACATACTTGATGAGTCCCAGGCATCAGTCCTAAAAATTGCCGATCGTCAGTCCGGCAGTTCTTTTATGCCCCTGTCAGAGCTTATCAACCTGAATATTGATCAGTTAGAAGAACTGCAAGGCAAAGAAGGCGGACTTGCAGGGCTTTCAACCGGATATCCAAGACTTGACAGAATTACATCCGGGCTGCAGGGTTCGGATCTTATTATCCTGGCTGCCCGCCCCTCCATGGGAAAAACCGCCTTTGCCCTGAATATTGCCAGAAATGTCGCGTTTCACTACCGCAAACCTGTGGCTGTATTTTCCCTGGAAATGTCCAAAGAACAATTATCCATGCGGCTGTTAACATCCGAAGCACGGGTGGATGCCAACCGGTTGCGCAGTGGGGTATTCAGCCCCGAAGACTGGCAGAATTTTACAGATGCTGCCGGCGTTCTCAATGAGATTCCCCTCTTCATTGATGATACGCCATCCATATCAGTTATGGACCTTCGGGCCAAAGCCAGAAAACTGTTCCAGAGAAATAAAGACATTGGATTAGTGATCATTGATTACCTGCAGTTAATGAAATCTTCCATCCACTCTGACCGAAGGGATCTTGAGATTGCCGATATTTCAAGGGCTTTGAAATCCCTTGCCAAAGAACTTAAGGTGCCGGTTCTCGCATTATCCCAGCTTAACCGTGCCCTTGAACAGCGCTCGGACAAACGGCCCATGATGTCTGATTTACGTGAATCAGGCGCCATTGAACAGGATGCGGATATTATCTCATTTATTTACCGGGACGAAGTTTACAATAAAGAGCCGGACAATCCCAAAAAAGGGACGGCAGAAATCATTGTTGCCAAGAACCGTAACGGCAGCGTTGGTACCGCACATATGGTATTCAACGGCCAGTACACCCGGTTCGAGGAACTGGCTCCCGAAGCTTATCAAGGTTTTAAATGAAACGAATTGTTTACGGCACCCTTGACGGGCTGAGCAAAGCCCAGATCAACCGGATCGAAAATCTTTACAACGTCAAATCACCGCCGGAATCTATCCTTTCCCGGCAGGCTGCCATTGAGATTGTTGCCATCAGCCGGGATATCCGCCGCCAGATCGGCCTTCTTCTGGATCGAAACGGAAAAGTCATCTGTGTCATTGCAGGCGAACCCCACCGTATCGTTATTCCGGTAACACCGGATTTTCAGCCCGGCCCAGGACGACTTAAGGGGTTGCGCTGCATCCATACACACCTCTCCCATGAGACCTTGACACGGGATGATCTCACCGACCTTGCCCTTCTGCGCCTGGATTATATCACGGCCATCTGCCTGAATGCCGATGGAACGCCTGGCCCTGTATACTCCGCGCATATTCTGCCCGATCCCGAAGCAGATCCTTACAGCGTCCTTCCCGGCACATCCATTGATCATCTGGATATAGACTGCCAGGCTCAAATTCTTGAACTTGAATCAGAACTTTCCCGGCACAACCGCCGGCACAGCCCGGAGATCGGGCGGGAGAATGCCTTTTTGATCAATGCGGCAACCCAAGAGATCAGTTCTGCACACGTTTCAATGGATGAACTCAAGGAATTGTGCAAGACAAGCCGGATCAATGTGGTGGGCACAGCCATCCAGCAAAGAAAAAAAATTGACCCTAAATTTGTTGTGGGCAAAGGCAAATTATCTGAACTGATTATCAAGGCCATCCAGAATTATGCAACAATGCTTGTTTTTGACCGGGAACTGAGCCCCTCCCAGATACGTTCCATCACCGATTTTGTGGAGATGAAGGTCATTGACCGCACCCAGCTTATACTGGATATTTTTGCCAAACAGGCCAAATCCAGTGAAGGTAAATACCAGGTGGAACTGGCCCAGCTTGAATATATGCTGCCCCGCCTGATCACAAAAAATACGGCCATGTCCAGGCTGACAGGCGGAATTGGCGGTAGGGGCCCCGGGGAAACCAAGCTTGAGGTTAACCGCCGTCGTGCCCGGGAGCGTATCACCCGACTGAAAAAAGAAATTAAGAAAATCCGCAAACAGCGCACCCAACAAAAAGCACGGCGAAAAAGAAAGTCGCTGCCGGTCATCTCCATTGTGGGGTATACCAATGCCGGTAAGTCAACATTGCTCAATACCCTGACCCAGAGCCGCATTATTGCCGCAGACCGGCTGTTTGCCACCCTGGACCCCTCTTCACGCAGGCTGAGGTTCCCCCGGGATAAGGAAGTTATCATCACAGATACCGTGGGCTTTATCCAGAACCTGCCAAAGGAGCTTTTAGAAGCATTTCACGCCACTTTAGAGGAACTTGAGCAGGCAGATGTTATTCTCCATGTTATTGACATTTCAAACCCCAGGTACTTGCAGCAAAAAGAGACCGTGGACCAGTTGCTGAAATCTTTGAACCTGGATAAAATCCCCACGCTTTATGTATATAATAAAATCGACCTGGTTGATTTGGACAATTTTGATTCACCCTGGCTTTTAAAACAGGGAATTTCGATTTCAGCACATAAAAAATCAAGCCTCACCCCTCTGGTAGAAAAACTTGAAGCCATGGTATAATTTGATGATCAATTTTTTTACCAGAAGCTGGTTGAAAAAAAGATAGGTATACTTTAACATATTAATATAAAAACCACTTGACCTTGGAATTTCATATGGAAATACAATTAGACCGGTTAATGGAAGAAGAAAATATTAAAGAAGACTCAATGGACATTCCAGACTGCTTTGGCGAATTTGATAAAAATTGCCGGCTCTGTTTTGATTATTGCGCAATATCCATAAAATGCTGCGTTATGCAGTCCCGTCACCCCAAAATTGATATTTTGGAAAAACTTTTGATCTACAATAATTACGCCGCAAAACCCAACTGATTATTTTTTTTACTTAAAACTTGCCTGATTCCAGCTTTTCAGTCAGATACCGGACCTGCTCGTAACGTTGACCTTTTTGTTTCAATTCCTCTTCAACCGCATTGACGGAATAGATGGCTGTTGCATGGTAACGTTTAAAACTGGCACCAATTTTCTTTATGGGCTGGTCGGTATACTTTTTTGATAGAAACATTGCCACCTGACGGGGTTTGACAATGCGATGTTTCCTGGATTTAGACACAATTTCCTGTTCAGAAACATCAAACACTTCACAGACCAATTTTTTGATCAGGTCAATGGTTATACGTTTTCGCGTCCCACTCATTTTTTCAAGCACCCGCCTGGCAAGCTCAATGTCGATGTTACGTTTCATCAGCTGCCCTCTGGTAACAACGCTTAAAAGTGCACTTTCAAGTTGGCGAACATCATCACACGCTTCCTGGGCAATATATTCAGTCACAGGTGTGGGTAAAACACACTGAATGGCCTTGGATTTCTTATTTAAAATCTTTACCCGGGTGCCAAAATCAGGGGCCTTGATCTCCGTAACGACCCCCATATTCAGCCTGGATTTCAGATTTTCATTTAATTTGGGGATCTCATCAGGGCGCTCACAGCCTGAAAAAATAATTTTCTTATCCGCATCAATCAGATAGTCCAGGGTCATGGCAAGTTCTTTCTGGGTGGCGGACTTTCCGGTCAAAAAATGCACATCTTCCAGGATCAGCACATCACATTTAAGACGGTATTTTTCCTTAAACTGGTCAATACTATTATTTCTCAAGGAATAGATCATTTCATTGGTAAAATCTTCGGCCGTGACATAAAAGACCTGCTGCCCCCCATCGTGGGTCAGCATATGATGCCCCACAGCCTGGGACAGATGGCTTTTCCCAAGACCTGTCTTGCCCAAAAGAAAAAGTATGCCGGTCCCGTTAAGTTTACCCTGGGCCAGATATAAAGAGGCCGTATATGCAAAACTGGAATTGTCCCCTACAACAAAATCATCAAATGTAAAGTTTTTTTTGAGCATGCGCCCGCAATTAAATGCTGGTGTCATGCCGGGCAGTTGTGGATGGAATTCTGATGGAACACTGACACCTGAGAGGATGCCGGACAACTCTCCTGTTTTTTTTTGTCCCCCGCTTTTTTGAGTCTGGCCCAGACCTGAATTTATTTGACCTGATTTAATTTTCTTTTGGCCTGCCTTGAATTCAATGCGGACTTTTTGGCCTAAACGCAAAAACCCTTCTTCGAAATAGCCCAGATAATTTTCTTTGAGCCGTTTGACATAGAAGTCATTGGGAACAGACAGGACAATCGTTTCAGCATCATGAGTGGACAACACCACAGGTTCAATCCACATTCGGTAACAATGGTCTGGAACTAATTCTTTAATATGTGATTTGACTTCTTTTAAAAACGAATCCATTAAAAATTACACAGCCTTCCAAACAATACAAATACAAAGTGAAGCCGCTAATACAAAGCAAAGCGGCTTAAGAAGTTTGACATTAACAGTGGTTATAGTGATTGTAGTATGTTGATCTGTTTTCTATTTGAATTTGATTTATTGGTCAAATGGAATAAAGATGGTTAGGTCTCAGTTAGAATAATGTTTGGTATATTTTTTCAATAGACTGTTTTTATTACTCATTTTCCGTGAAACAAATGAAATTCTTTCTGATTACAGTGGGTTCGACAAATCCCTATTTTCTAAAGGTATTTTCTAAAAAATGAATTATTCATAAAGAATGCATATTTTTTTTCCTTCGATTTTTACCGATTTCCTTTGAATTCCTCTAAATTAAACAAATGTCAAAAAAAATGATCAAACCTGAAATTTATAAGGGTTTCACAAATTCGTCCCTAAATTGTATTTCTCGATCATCAAGTATTTACACCCTGTTGCGTGAATAGTATATTTTTAGCTTTAACATATAAATGAGAGCAACGTATAATTATGAATACCCATTCACTCCGGCCTGTTCTTGGCATAACCATGGGAGATCCTGCAGGTATCGGCCCTGAAGTAGTTATTAAAAGCCTTGCTGATCCTGAAATTATAAACTTGTGCACCCCTGTAATTTTAGGTGACTTCGAAATACTTAAAAAAGCAGATATTTATTCGCAAATACTTTCTAAGTTAGTCACGACAGACGATTTGAATCGCGATTTTTCTAATTTTCCCAAGGGTTTTCTGCTCCGACTGTCCAACCTGAATCCGGATGTCACTAAGCTTGGGCACCCTACCCCGGAAACCGGAAGCGCCATGGAAACCTATATCAATACCGGGGTGGATCTTGCCCTGTCTGGTGCCATTGATGCCCTGGTCACAGCCCCCATTACCAAAACAGGCCTGAAACTGGCCGGGTCATCCTTTCATGGTCATACAGAGTTGATTGCACATAAAACCGGCACAGACAATTTTGCCATGATGATGGCGGGACCGCGCCTAAAAGTGGTTTTAACGACCATTCACATCCCCTTATCCCAGGTAGCAAAACGACTTAGTAGCCGGGAAATAACAAGAATCATCAACCTGACCCGGGATACCCTGATTAAAAGATTCGGCATTACCAGCCCCAGGCTTGCCGTGGCAGGCTTGAATCCCCATGCAGGCGAACAGGGCATGTTCGGTAACGAGGAAACGGATATCATTTTACCGGCAGTAATAAAGGCCCGGGAGCAAGGGTTTGATATTACGGATCCTCTGCCCCCGGATACCGTATTTTTCAATGCGCTTGAAGGGCGCTTTGACGCCGTAATTTGCATGTATCACGACCAGGGGCTGATTCCTTTCAAGCTCGTACATTTCAGGGACGGCGTAAACACCACCATCGGGCTTCCCATTATACGCACATCCGTGGACCACGGTACCGCCTATGACATTGCCTGGACAGGGAAAGCAGACCCCACAAGCATGAAAGAGGCCATTAAAATGGCGGCTGTCCAGGCGGTGAATCAAAAAAAGTATGGCAATCCTAATGGCAATTGATCACATCATCATTAAAGGCGCCAGAACCCATAATTTAAAAAATATTAATGTCAGCATCCCCAAAAACAGCCTGACCGTGGTCACCGGGCTTTCAGGTTCCGGCAAATCCACCTTGGCCTTTGACACCCTGTATGCCGAAGGCCAGAGACGCTATGTGGAATCTTTATCCACCTATGCCCGCCAGTTTTTGGGTCAGATGGATAAACCGGATGTGGATGCCATAGAGGGGTTGTCCCCTGCCATTGCCATTGAACAAAAAACCGCCTCCCATAATCCGAGATCCACGGTGGGAACCGTCACGGAAATCTATGATTACCTGCGGCTTCTTTTTGCCAGGACCGGCAGGCCCCACTGCCATATCTGCGGCAACCCCATTTCATCTGCATCCATTGACCAGATCATAGAAGGCATTCTTTTTCCAATGCCTGAAAAAGCGCAGAAAATAATGGTGCTGGCGCCTGTGGTCACAAACAAAAAAGGCGGACACGAAAAACTTATCCATCAGCTCAAAAAGGACGGGTTTGCAAGGCTTAAAATTGACGGGCATGTCTGCTTAATCGAAGAGGCACCGGCTCTTGATAAAAAAAAAGCCCATACCATAAACGTTGTGGTGGACCGGCTGATTTTAAAACAAGGGATCGAACAACGGCTGACCGATTCCGTTGAAACCGCACTATCCCTTGCAGAGGGGCAGGTGATCATTGACAACCTGGACCTGAAAACACAAACGCTTTTCAGTGAAGCCGCCACCTGTCACACCTGTGGTATCTTTTATCCGCAATTTACTCCTGCCGATTTTTCCTTTAATTCACCCCAGGGAGCATGTCCCCATTGTGACGGTCTTGGCCATCTGACGGAGTTTGACCCAGCAAAAATTATCCCGAATCACCACCTGTCCCTGCGTCAGGGGACGGTACTGCCCTGGGCCGGTAAGGATTCCGTCCGTCATATGGAATTTTTAGATGCCCTGGTGACCCATTATAAAGAAGATATCTACACACCCTTTAAAGACCTTCCCACAGACTTTCAAAGGGTTCTTCTTTTTGGATCCGGCACCCATAAAATCCCCTTTTATGTTGAACAGGCCGGCAAAAAAATTGTTTATGAAAAACCCTTTGAAGGCGTAATTAAACAACTTGCCCGCCGTCTCCAAAATACAAAATCAGCATCTGTCAAAAAAGACCTTGGCAAATATATGGGGTATAAAATTTGCTCTAAGTGTCATGGCTCCCGCCTGAATCCCGAAGCCTCGGCAGTACAAGTCGCAAATAAAACCATCCAGCAGATTACGTGCATGTCCGTCAAACAAGCCGCTGATTTTGTAAACACACTTCATTTGACAGGCAGGGAAAAAGCCGTGTCTGAATCCATTCTTGCAGAACTGTCCCAGCGGCTTTCCTTTCTGGAAGATGTGGGCCTTGACTATCTGACCCTTGACCGGTCCGCAGCGACCCTTTCGGGCGGAGAGAGCCAGCGCATTCGGCTGGCGACCCAGATCGGTTCGAAACTTTCCGGGGTCCTTTATGTGCTTGATGAACCCAGCATCGGTCTTCATCAACGAGACAATGCCCGCCTGCTCAGTACGCTGATGCACCTAAAGGGCCTGGGCAATACCGTGCTGGTGGTGGAGCATGATGCAGAGACCATGCTGGCCGCAGATCACATTGTTGATGTGGGGCCCGAGGCCGGTGTTAACGGCGGCCAGGTGATGTTTTCAGGTCCGCCCGAAGACCTGGTCAAAGCATCCTGTCTCACCGGGCAGTATCTGTCCGGACAACGAAAAATCCCTGTACCTGAAACCAGACGTACCGGCACCCAAAAATTTTTAACGGTCCAAAAGGCAAGTGAAAACAACCTTAAAAATATTGATGTATCCTTTCCTTTAGGGTGTTTAACCTGTGTAACAGGGGTATCAGGATCAGGAAAATCGACCCTGGTTCTGTCAATCCTTTACCAGGCCCTTGCAAGCAGCATTAACAGATCTGAAAAACCTGTAGGAAAACACCAGGCCATTTCAGGCATGGCGTATATTGACAGGGTTATCCATATTGACCAGTCCCCCATCGGCAAAACCCCGAGATCCAATCCAGGCACCTACACAGGGGTTCTCACCCATATAAGGGAATTGTTTGCACAGACACCCGAGGCAAAGGCCCGGGGATACAAGTCCGGGCGGTTCAGTTTTAATATCAAGGGCGGCAGGTGCGAATCCTGCAAAGGGGACGGCATTGTCAAAATTGAAATGCATTTTCTGCCTGATGTTTATGTGACTTGTGATATTTGCAAAGGCAGACAATTCAACCGGGAAACCCTTGAAATAAAGTACAAAGGGAAAAACATCGCCCAGGTTCTGGACATGACCGTCAATCAGGCCGTTGAATTTTTTGACAATATATCATCAATTCGACATACCCTTGCCACGCTGGTGGAAACAGGGTTAGGATATATCAAACTGGGCCAGGCTGCCACAACACTGTCCGGCGGGGAAGCCCAGCGTATAAAAATTGCCAGGGAACTGTCCAAGAAAAGCACGGGAAAAACCATTTACATTCTGGATGAACCCACCACAGGCCTGCATACCGATGATATCAAACGGCTGTTGGCTGTGCTGGACAGACTTGTGGAGGCAGGCAACACAGTGATGGTTATTGAACATCATCTTGATGTCATTAAATGCGCGGATTATGTCATTGATCTTGGACCTGAAGGTGGAGACCAGGGCGGGCAGATCATTGCCCAGGGCACCCCGGAACAAGTGGCCCGTTCACCGTTGTCCCATACCGGTTTTTACCTGAACCGGGTTTTACCAAATCAACATTCGTCACAATAATTTTCCACTATACAGGACCCGTCCACCAAGCAGGCAAAAGCGATCTTTTCCGCCTGACTGCGCCGTTTGGCGGACACCGTTTCAAATGTATCAGATAAAGATTGTATAATCTGATGATCGGGGCCGGGAATGGCAGATATCCCCTCCCCTTGCACTTTTCCGGTTTCTCCCGAAATCAATTCAGCGTCCTCGCCATTGGTGATCACCACAAAAGGAATCTGGTAATCAAAGATCAGCCGCGACAATGCCAGGGTCGGCAGGCGCCGGGTCACAAGGGACCCCGGGGCATAATTGATCATTATGACAGCACGTTGATTGCTGTAAACCAGAAAATCAGCCGTCACAACCGCACTGCGCCCAGCGGTTTGAAGGGTTATTTCCCGCCCAGCCTCAATATCTGATTTATCAAACCCCAGATCGTTTACCAGAT